>CAZVXJ010000559.1:0-1506 GCA_964631675.1 uncultured Alphaproteobacteria bacterium | reverse complement strand
GGCGGCTGGGTTGACTATGCAAAGAAGATTGAGCAGGCAGGCGCCGACGCGCTGGAACTCAACGTCTACTACATTCCGACAGATCCTGAACTGACGGGCCAGGAAGTCGAAGACCGCTACCTTGAGGTGTTGCACGCAGTAAAGCAAGGCGTCCGAATTCCGGTCTCGATGAAGTTGAGTCCGTTCTTCAGTTCGATGGCGCACATGGCGCACCGGTTGGATGTCGCCGGCGCGAACGGCTTGGTGCTCTTCAACAGATTCTATCAGCCGGATATCGAACTTGAAACACTTGAAGTGGTTCCCGGCGTTGTGCTCAGCACACCAATGGCAATGCGTTTGCCGCTCCGTTGGATTGCAATCCTTCATGGCAAAGTGAAAGCAAGTCTCGCGGCAACAAGCGGCATTCATACTTCGACCGACGTCATCAAAATGTTAATGGCGGGAGCCGATGTAACAATGATGTGCTCTGCACTGCTGAAGCACGGACCCGGCCACATCACGACTGTGCTTTCCGAAGTGCGCCAGTGGATGCTGGAACACGAATATGTTTCGCTGCAACAAATGAAAGGCAGCATGAGCCAGAAATCCGTTGCTGACCCCGCGGCGTTCGAGCGTGCCAATTACATGAAGGCATTGAATCAGTACAAAGTGATCATCTGATACAACCGCCAGTGAGTTGACCGCCATATGAATTTGAAGTACATTTCAGGTGGCGGTTAAACTCTATTCTCTTATCCTTCTGTTCTTTCCATTCGTATTCAACTAAGCGAGGTTCCTATGAAACGCACAATCGCATTTGCGGTACTGTTTCTTTTCCTGCCGGTAATGGGCGGAGCTCAAGATAAAGCGCATGACCCGAGCGAAGAAACAAAAGCAGAAGTACCGGCGTTGGGAAAATTCCACACGGTCATTTACAAAATCTGGCACACGGCGTGGCCCAAAAAGGATGCCGCAATGCTGGCTTCGCTGCTTGCCGAGGTGCAAAAGGGAGCGGGCGAGATTGCCTCCTCGCAATTGCCCGGCATTTTGCGCGACAGAAAACCGGCGTGGGAGAGCCGCGTTGCCCAGATGCAGCAAACGGTTCTACTCTACAAGGAGGCCGTGGATACAAAGAATGACAAGGGATTACTCGATGCCGCAGAGGCCCTTCACACTCACTATGAACACCTCGTTCGTGTCATCCGCCCGGCGTTACCGGAGATTGAAGAATTTCACGCGGCGCTCTACTTGCTCTATCATTACTACTTGCCGGAGTACGACATCGAGAAAATCCAAACGTCAGCCGATCTGTTGTCAGAAAAGATGGATGCCCTCAACAAGGCAACTCTTCCAGAGCGGATGAAGGCACGTGAATCACGGTTCTTTGCACAGCGCGCGTCATTGTCAAATGCTGTCCGGTTTCTTCAACCGGCGCTCGCGACGGAAACGAAGAAGAGCATCATTGCGGCGATCGAACACGTCCATACTGACTACCAGTCGCTTGAAAAAGTATTTGAATAACAAAGC
>CAZVXJ010000558.1:0-1519 GCA_964631675.1 uncultured Alphaproteobacteria bacterium | reverse complement strand
GTGCGGCGAAGCCAAGCATAACCGCCAGTTGCAGCTGCGTTTCAAGTTCAGCCAACGAGCCTCGCGATATCCCTATGAAATTCACGAGCTCCTTTGCGCTATTTCGGCCAGCACCTTCTGCGATATTGCTGGGTATTGACACTGCTGCGCGTCTCATTTGCTGAGCGAGTCCATAACGTTCCTCTGCCGGGAAAGTCGCAGTCATCTGATACACAGCTTTAGCCAATTCCATCGCGAATTTCCATGCTTCCAGTTGTTCATGTGGTTTACCCATTACCGATCCCTGGTAAATGGCGAGTAGTCAGTAGTGAGTGGTCAGTATTGCTTCAAGTTACAACTCACTAACCGACACTGACTACTCACTACTTACCACTTACCATCAGTCAGAATCTGTTGAAGAATGTGCCGGACGCCGCTTTGCCACTCAGGCAATTCCAGATCAAAGCAACGGCGAAGCTTCGTGGGATCCAATCGTGAATTGGCTGGGCGTTTTGCAACCGTGGGATATTCCGACGACGGAACCGCACGAATAGCATCCGGCAAGAGCTTGAGAGGTTTGCCGGCAGCAACGGTTTCCGACAGGACAAACCGCGCATACTCACACCAGTTCGTCTCCCCGCCTGGCACAAGATGATACAAGCCGTAGGGAAAGTCTTTATCTCCCTCACGCTGTCTCTGCCGAACCAGCAGTGCCGTCACATCCGCGAGCAAGGCCGCAGATGTCGGCACCCCATATTGATCCGCCACGATGTTCAAACTTTCTCGTTCACGAGCCAATCGTAGGATTGTTTTCGCAAAATTTTGTCCCTGGGCTCCGACCACCCAGCTCGTACGAAAGATCAGATGCCGCGCGCCGGTCGATTGTAGCGCGATCTCACCATCCCTCTTGGTGCGCCCATAGACATTTCTTGGGTTCGTCAGGTCCTCTTCTGTATAGGCACCCTGCTTGGTGCCATCAAACACGTAGTCGGTCGAATAATGCACGACCCAGGCGCCCAGTTTCGTCGCTTCTTCTCCCAGAACTCCAGGCGCGACGGCATTGATGGCGTAAGCCAACGCGGGCTCTGATTCTGCCTTGTCTACGGCAGTATAGGCTCCAGGATTGATCACCAGGTCTGGTTTAACTGATCGCACCAAGCCAGAGATCGCAGAGGCATCGGCCAAGTCGCACTCAGCATGATCGACGGCATAGACCTCCCCTAAGGGGGCCAATGCACGTTGGAGCTCAAAACCGACCTGACCCTGCTTGCCGGTTAACAGTATCTTCATAATACTCATACGCGATAATGCCTTTTGTGAATGGCGGTCGGCGAGTGGCGAGTAGCAACGAGTTGGTTGCTGTCATTTCTTTGCCAGATCCATTCTTAGCTTTTTGCTGAATCCACTCAGTAGTTTTCCAACACGATCAAGCAAGCCGTGGAGAGGATGATCCTCAGTGATGTAGCTCAGCATAACGGCAATTTGTACTTGTGTATCGAGCTCGCTTAATGAACCACGGGCAATACTTAAGAAATGAGAA
>CAZVXJ010000557.1:0-1522 GCA_964631675.1 uncultured Alphaproteobacteria bacterium | reverse complement strand
TTGTGAAATTCACCTTTAGCAGTGGTTGTCGCAAAGGCAAACAAGATTTTATAAAGAAATGAGGTCAGCAGGAGATGCTGACCTCAACTTTTTGCGGGGGAGAACTGAGGGGACTATTCTGTTTCCAAAGGACCGAATTCGTGTACCGGTCGGACGGGCGTCCTAAAGTTTCCCTTGCCTTTCTTTCCGTTGATATCCGTTGTGCTCATCGCGTACTGAAGTGTCGCAAAAGCGACGGCATCCGAGTTGTTATCCAGCGCGAAATCGTTGACGTTGACGTAGGTGTCGCAGGCGAGATGGTAACATGGATCATATTGCTGACCCGCCGTGCCGCCCCAGATTGCAGCTTCTTCGGGCGTCTTGATGCCCTCGGCGCCGGTGAAAAGTCCGCCGGAGGGAATGCCTACCGCGATAAAGGGACCGTAATCAGAGCGTCCCGTAAAGTCGGTTCCCTTGAACGGCAGACCTCGCATGTTAAAGAATGCTTCAAAGGTCTTTTCGATCTCGGCTGAGCCCGCGGGTCCCGGACCCGCCCCCACGCCATCCGAATCATCGCCGTCGTAGATGAAGAAAACAAAGTTCGGCGAGCCGACCATGTCAAAGTTCAGATAGAGGGTGATCTTGGCTTGTTCTTCTGCGCTGAGTCCATTGACGTATGCGGTGGAGCCAACCAAACCCGCTTCTTCGCCGCCCCACCATGCGAATCTAACTTTGTTCCACGGCTTGACCTTTGCCATCTGTTCAGCCACTTCGAGCAAAGCGGCGGAACCCGACCCGTTATCGTTAATGCCGGGACCTCTTTGCACGGAATCGAGATGAGCGCCCGCCATCACTACGTTGTTCGGATCGCCGTTCCTCGATTCGGCAATCACATTGTACTGAGTGATGTTCTGAGCAGGGTCCACCTTGATGCGCGCGGTCGAACCTGCCTGGGAAAGCACTGCACCATCGGCAAATGAAGCGCCCACGACAGGTATGTTCACGCTAGAAGGCGCGAGCGTTCCGACGATGAGTCCTTCGCGCGCAGGTGTATTGCCCTGGTTGAAGATGATCACGGCGGAGGCGCCGGCGGCTTCAGCATTCAACGCCTTGACAGCGAAGGTGCAGGTGCCGCGTTGGATCAGAGCAATGTTACCGACTGGAAATCCCGCGAAATCCGCAGCTTCACAACCGCTTGTAACGGGATCGCGCGGCAGGGCGAGAGTAATGTCGACGGCTGTCACTGCCGCTGTCACATCGCCATAGCCCGTCCCCGTAAACCCACCGGTCTCATACGTGGCGTTGATGGGTGTAAGCTGTTGTAGGAGCGCCGGAGGAACATAAACAAACGGGAAGCCGCTAAGTGTCACATTGTAGCCGGCGGCTGTCATTCGATTGACAACATATTGAACGCTGGCGTCATAGCCCGGAGTTCCGGCTGCACGAGTGCCTCCGTTGGCATTCGCAATGGCTTGAAACGCCGCCTGATGCTCCCGCACTCCTTCCAGCGTCACACATTGCAACAGTTTTTTGTGCGTGTTGT
>CAZVXJ010000556.1:0-1546 GCA_964631675.1 uncultured Alphaproteobacteria bacterium | reverse complement strand
TGACCGTATACTCGTGGACTCAGTAGCGAATGTCTGATTTCCTGACGACGATTGAAGTTGCACGGGAACTGAAAATTAGTCCCTCCACGGCGCAAAGAATGGCGCGCGACGGGATGCTGATAGCTTTGAAGGTAGGAAAGCTCTGGCGCTTTCCCAAGCAAAGCGTAGAAATTCATCTCTATAAACAACAGCAGCGCGCAGAACTCCGCCGCGAGAAGGAAAACGCGTCGCAGACGCCGCAGCGACCGCGGAACGGGCTGAAAGAACTCCTGAAGCTCGCGAGGCCGATTGGATTGACGGAGTCTCGCTGGTAGGCTGCGATGCTGGTCAAAGGTCTCGATACGTCCATACTGCTGTATGCACTCGACAATTCTTCGGCGCATCACCTGAGGGCAGTGGAATTGATTGATCAAGCCGTTCAAGGCAAATGGGCGGCATGCGTCTGCGATGAGACTCTCTCCGAGCTTGCGGCCGTGCTGACAGATGGTACACGGGTCAGGCACTCCGTCAGGGAAGAGGACGTCGAAAAGATGATTGATCGATTGACGAGGTATCCTCAGCCACAAATTTTGTATAGCGACCCGGCCATTATCAAACGGGCGCTTCGCCTCTGTGAGAAATACCCGGTCTTGCGCGGGCATTTTCAACATGCGTTAATCGCGGCAACGTTTCTGGCGCACGGTGTGAAAACCATTGTCACAGGCGACACATCCGACTATTCGCCGATACGGGAGCTAACCGTCGAGAATCCGTTCGAAACCTTGTTCGCTTGATTCGCAAAGATGGCCAGGCACAAACCGCAACCCTCTCAGTCACCACCGCCCAACACGGACACGGTCTGGTGGTTGTTGTTGATTCCGATTCTGTGCTGGCTTGCGTTTTTTGCCGGCATTGTCGGCATTGAGAATCCGATCTACGGCGTAATGGTCGTGCTGGGTGTGCGGCTCACGATTTGGAAGATCCTATTGGCTGCGGTACTTATTCTCCTGCCCATGTTGGGCGCAATAAGAGCGTTGAGACTCTTCTCGGTAGTCAAACGGCACCATTTTCGCAGTCCTGCGACGTACCGTCTGTTTGCCGCAGGTATCGGCGGCATCGTACTCACACTTTGGGCGTTGATGCTGTTCGTCATGAGCCGCGAAGCGTGAGGTGAATGGAACCGCCGGATTATTGCTGAACTTCTTGAGCCTTGTGACTAAATGACCGGAACAGGTGCGCGGGATACCGGTGAGCTCGATGTGCAGGAGTTCTCGGCTGCCGGATACCGCACATTTGCCATTGTGGAGGGTCGGCACGATGCTTTCCCCGTTGTCTTATTGCATGGGCTGCCGGGTGCGTCATTTGTGTGGCGACCTGTTCTTTCACAACTGCCGCGCAGTGTGCGAGCGATAGCACCGGACTTGCCGGGATGGGGTAAGTCAAAATCAAATTTTGAGGGTGTCGTCGAGCTGACTCCGCAAGGGTGCGAAACGTGGTTTCAAGGACTGATCCAGGCGCAGCAGCTCAGTCAGTTTGACTTGATTGCGCATGGCACATCTGCACTGAT
>CAZVXJ010000555.1:0-1560 GCA_964631675.1 uncultured Alphaproteobacteria bacterium | reverse complement strand
ATCTGCCCGAAACTCTTGAAAACCAGCTTGAGGATCAGGAGCGCGTGTTCATGCGAGTGCGGCCGGAGTCAAATCGTCTTGAGAATGGCATATTGTATTTGTCACCGATCTTTGACTGGTATGAGGAAGAGTTCGGAAAAAAGGCCGACATGATTGCGCTGGCCCGAAGGCACTACGGTGAGGTGCCGGACAATGTGAAAATTCTGTTTACCAAGTTCGATTGGTCGCTGCGCTGAATACTATGCGAGCGTGGACGCTCAGTTCACCGAAGCCCATTGAACAGCGTCCGCTCGTTCTCCAGCAGGTCCCCATTCCGCAGCCCGGTCCCGGCGAAGTGCGGATCCGGGTGCATGCCTGCGCGATGTGCCGCACGGATCTGCATACAATTGAGGGGGAGATTCCCACACCTGTCCTGCCGATTACGCCCGGTCATCAGGTGATTGGAACCATCGACCAGCTTGGCGACGGCGTCAACTATTTGAAATCCGGTGAGCGCGTGGGAATTCCGTGGCTTGGATCCACCTGCGGCGAGTGCTCCTACTGCCGATCGAACCGTGAAAATCTCTGCGATCGTGGTAGATTCACCGGACAGCATATCCAGGGCGGTTACGCTGAGTTCATGATTGCGCGCGGGTTGTTTGTTTATCCGATTGCACGGGAACTGGATGACCTTCAAGCGGCACCTCTGTTGTGTTCTGGCGTCATTGGATATCGCGCACTGAAATTAGCACAACTTCCCAACGGCGGCAGGCTGGGACTTTACGGATTCGGATCTTCTGCGCATCTCACGCTGCAGTTAGCAAGTGCGATGAATGCCGAGTGTTATGTCATCACGCGCGGCGATGCCGGACAGGAACATGCGCGAGCGCTGGGCGCGAAATGGGCGGGCGGCCCCGCCGACACTCCGCCGAAGCCGCTCGACAGCATCATCATTTTTGCCGCCGCGGGCGACTTGATTCCGACTGCGCTTTCGCACCTTGTGAAGGGCGGTCAAGTCGTATGCGCGGGCATTCACATGAGCGACATTCCGGCGTTTCCTTACGCCTCGCTTTGGGGAGAGCGCGCGATTCGCAGCGTCGCCAATTCCACACGCGCCGACGTGCGCGAGTTGCTCGAGCTGGCGGCGAAATACCGTCTTTCACCCAAGGTCACAGAATTCTCATTTGACGATATGAATGCCAACTTACTTGCTCTGAAGAACGGCAGGTTTGTCGGCACGGGAGTTGTTCGCATCACCAATAACTGACAACATGCACCCAAGACTCATCTATACCCCACTGCTCTTTGCACTGGTCGTTCTGAGCGGCTGCAAAGGCCCCAAACCTGAATCTCCAGACATTTTTACGGCCATCCGCAATAACAACGCCGAGGACGTGCGCCGCTTCATCAAGCACGGTGTGAATCTGGAGTATCCTACGGCCAATGCGTTCACGCCGCTTCACCTTGCCGTTGCCGAAAACAAGATTGAAATCGTCAAGAGTCTCATCGAGGCAGGTGTGACGATCGATCCGAAGGCTGCATCGGGTTTGACCCCGATGAATCGCTGCGCGTATGATCGAA
>CAZVXJ010000554.1:0-1564 GCA_964631675.1 uncultured Alphaproteobacteria bacterium | reverse complement strand
TGGAAACCCTGCGCGCGCTGGAAGATGCGCTGCTGGAATTTGCCGGCTGCGTGCTGGTGATTTCCCACGACCGCTGGTTCCTCGACCGTATCTGCACCCACATCCTTGCGGCAGAAGGCGATTCGCAATGGACTTTCTTCGCGGGCAATTACCAGGAATACGAAGAGGACAAGCGCAAGCGCCTGGGTGAAGAAGGCGCCAAGCCAAAGCGGATTCGCTACAAGCCGATCAGCCGATGATCGATACTTGGTGAAATGAACGGGACCAAAAATGACACATGAACATCGTATCGCGCTGTTGATTGACGCTGACAATAGTCCCGCCGGCAAAATCGATGAAGTGCTTGATGAGTTGGCCAAGTATGGAGTCATTAACATTAGGCGTGCCTATGGCGACTGGAAAAGTCGACATCTGAATGCATGGGAAGAGGTGCTGCATGAATATGCCATCCAACCCATGCAGCAGTTTGCCTACACGAAAGGCAAGAACGCTACCGACTCTGCAATGATTATTGACGCGATGGACTTGCTTTACACCAAGCAACTGGACGGGTTTGGCATTGTGTCCAGCGATTCGGATTTCACGCCACTGGTTATGCGCATCCGAGCTAATGGTCTAAAGGTATTTGGTTTTGGTGAGAAAAAAACGCCGGAGCCATTTGTTAAAGCCTGTTCCGTGTTTCTATATCTAGAGAGTCTTGGCGTCCCCGCCGAACCAAACATCAGTGCAGCGGCGGAAACCGAAAAAGAAAGTGCTACGCAACCAGCGGCCAAAACGGTTGCGGCCAAGTTAACTGCTAAGGAACTCAAAAGTGACACCCGCTTGGTCAGCCTGTTACGCAAAGCCGTCGAGGCGGCAGCGGACGACGAAGGTTGGGCGGGGTTAGGTGCGGTCGGACAGCATATTTCAAAGCAAGCCTCGTTTGATT
This sequence comes from uncultured Alphaproteobacteria bacterium, assembly GCA_964631675.1. Taxonomy (GTDB): domain Bacteria; phylum Electryoneota; class RPQS01; order RPQS01; family RPQS01; genus CAZVXJ01. The sequence continues at coordinate 636 of CAZVXJ010000554.1, read as the reverse complement.
CACGCAACTATGGCTATGCCAAACTCCGAGACTTGTATCAGGTGATTGGTTTGTTCGACATTCAAACTAAAGACAAAGGCGTGTTTGTGCGCGACAAACGCACACCACCACGCGCCCCTGTTGTGGTGGCGCAGTAATTATTTTGATGGGCTGATTTGTTCATGATTCTCGATACCCTAGCCAGCTTAAATCGCTATACCGCGCTGCACCCGTGGTTCGCGCGCGTATTCGAGTATCTGCGCGGTACGGATTTTATGATGCTCTCCCTAGGCAGGCATGCGGTGCAGGGGGAGCAATTATTCGCCATCGTCGAGCATTGCGCCGGGCGCACACGTGAAGAAGCGAAACTGGAATGCCATCGTCGTTACATCGACATTCAGTTGGTGCTGGAGGGGGTGGACGAAATGGGCTGGAAGCCGGTGGCCGATTGTGTGGACCCGGCAACGGATTACGATGAAGCGCGCGATATCCGTTTTTTCAACGACACACCTTCAAGCTGGATTGCCACGCCGCCGGGGGCATTCTGCATTTTCTTTCCGGAGGATGCTCACGCGCCACTGGTAAGCAGCGGCCATATTCGCAAGGTGGTGATGAAAGTTGCCGTGTAAACGGCGTTCAGTAGTGAGGCGGAGTTTC
>CAZVXJ010000553.1:0-1565 GCA_964631675.1 uncultured Alphaproteobacteria bacterium | reverse complement strand
CCTTGGGTCGCCGCGCGCGTGCGTGCGGTTGTAGCCGCCATATCGGCCGCCATCTGATTGTATTCCGTTCTAGCGCCGGCGCCCCATCAATCACCAAGTGCCCGGGAAATGTGTCGGACGCCGCGGTTCGCTGCTAGATTGTGGTGGATTGACCTGGGTAAGCGGGGGGTGGTCGGTGGGAATGTCACTATTTGAAGCGTTGGGGATCGCCGATCAGGAGCGCGTTCATACACAGATGCTTGCGTGGCTTGTAAGTGATAGCGGACCACTTGATGCCGCGCAACGACAGATGCTCTTAGAGCTTTTTTTTGAGCGCAAGCTCAGCAGAGATGATGTGTCAGCAACACGAGTATCTACAGAACTCAACCATCTAGATCTCGTAGTCCTATATCCGGGCGGTCTAATCGGACTTGAGAACAAGATGAAGGCCAGGGCCAGTCCTGGACAACTGGCCAAATATTCCGACGAATTAGGTTCAATTGCGGCGGAGATAGGCCACCCGCGCGGCGATAGCGCTGATCTCTTTCTCACGTTTTCAGGCGAAGACTCGAAGTGCACTGGATGGAAAAGCAAATCCTACGATGAGCTGTGCACTGCGCTTAAAGAGGTGGGTTCTAGTAATGCATATGTTGTCGATTATGTTGATTACCTTAGTCGTTTGATTGGATACCGCGATGAATTTCTCAGAAATCACACGGCCTATCTGGCGGTATTTCGTGGGAGCGGGATGAGTTCCATTAGGAGACTCAAGCTGCCAAAGGCGTCGACTGCGCTCGAAGAGTTCGTCTGCTCCAATAGGCTTGAGCGCATCTTCATCGAGACCTTGTTTCGAAGGGTCGCGGAGAATGCTGGGGTCGCGAATGCTCATATCGATGAATCAAACGGGCGCGCGCTTATCCATCTGAATTTGTTTCGTGTTTGGTTGAGCGGGGCGCCAAGACCTTTTCGCGTTGGGCTCCAGATTCAGGGTGACACAAAGAAGTTGAATATCGGTGCTGAGGAGTACCAGAACTCCGATAAGAGTTGGCTATCGACTGCCGCTGAACGGGCCCTAGATGCGTCCGTGATCGCGCAATGCGGGTCACTTCGCAAGAATGCAAAGCGAACCAAAGCCTACCGCTCTTGGAGCGAGCCAATTGCGACGCCGTTACACAGAGCGAGTTTGACGGCTTTTGGCATCTGGTATCGGAGTGAGGTGGCGGCGGCGCGCAAAAATTGGCAGGCTGTACTGGAAGTTCTAGCTCATCAAGGAATCGTGGCAAAGTTTGTCCCGACGTAGCCCGTGATGGATTCTTAGCTTGGGATGCAAACGGAACCTTCGTGGTGAAGGCGGTGCCTACTCGGAGCGCCTACCTGTACCGAGGAATGGTTACGCAGCGCGTATCATGTCGGGGGAATTTGGATGCTGTAATCCCCACAACGAAATGACATGAACAGGGCGTGGGGGTAGAACCGGGGGTAGTAATTGCGTTTATAGCCCTGTTAGCCCGGCAATGTGGATCCCGCCCTCCCGCCAATGCAAAGGGCCCGTCGAGGGCCCTTCGCATTGGTGCAGGCGCGGACGA
>CAZVXJ010000552.1:0-1566 GCA_964631675.1 uncultured Alphaproteobacteria bacterium | reverse complement strand
CATCAATGATGGGGGCAGTATGCCCCAATGGTGTGTCCAAGGAAATCGTGGGGCGGGGGACAGCGTTTATAACTGACGTCTCCCCCGAAAACGACGGCAGCTCAAAACGAGAGTAAGATAGCCGCTTCGACGATCCTCGACGAAAGGAGTGCACCCATGAAGCGGTCGCAATTCACCGAAGAGCAGACCTTCTACGCTCTCCGCCAGGCCGAGAGTGGCGCCCCGATTCGCGATCTCTGCCGACAATATGGGAATGCGGAGTCAACCTTTTTGTGCCTGGAAGAAGAAGTACGCCCATCTCGGTGTGAGCGAACTCCGGCGGCTGCGGCAGCTGGAAGAAGAGAACAGCCGATTAAAACGGCTGGTCGCGGACCTCTCGCCCGACAAGTATAAGCGGTCGGAGGTCTTGCGAAAAAAGTCTAAGGCCCGCGCGGCGCCGGGAACTCGCCCAGTGGTTACACGGGGCGTTTCAGGTAAGCTGTGCGCGGGCCTGTCGCTTAGCCCAGTTCAGTCGTGCGTCCTGGTACCGGAAGAGTCAGGCCAAAGATCAATCGGCGTTGCGGCTTCGAATTCGTGATTTTGCCCATGCCCGACCTCGGTTTGGCTACCTGCGCATCTGGGTGTTACTCCGGCGGGAGGGGTGGCCCGTCAACCGCAAGCGGGTGCGTCGATTGTACCGAGTGGACGGGTTGCAACCACGCATGCGGGTACGGAGACGCAAACATATTGCCCTGCATCGGGGACCAGCCCCAGTGCTAACTGGTCCGCAGAAACGCTGGAGTATGGATTTCGTGCATGATATCTTGGGTGGTGGACGGGCCGTATCAAATCCTCACCGTTGTCGATCACTGGAGTCGCTCTAGTCCGCTCCTAGAGGCGGGATTTCGGATGTCGGGCGAGATCATGAGTGAGGTGCTCGATCGCGTGCTGGGGAATAGACCGGGCCCTCGCTCCATCACAGTCGATCATGGGACCGAATTCCAATCGCGCGCCCTGGAAGATTGGGCCTAGCGCCCGGCGTGCAACTCGACTTCATTCGGCCGTGGAAACCCGTCGAGAACGCCTTTATTGAGTCATTCAATGGGCGGTTACGGGACGGATGTTTGAACGTCAATCAGTTTGCAGTTTGCCTCGCTCGCAGAGGCGCAGCCGATCATTGAAGCCTGGCGGGTGGATTACAATACACGTCGTCCACACAGCTCACTCGGGCACCTGACTCCGCGTGAGTTCGTCACCCAACGTCAGGACGAACGGACCTCCGAAGAAGTCGTCTGCTCTGGTTAAGAGTTGTCTCAAAACAGGGGCAACGTTAAGACGCCAAAAGTTCTCCTTTCGCAGTGTCTCGTTGACGGCGAAGCTTACAGTCAGCAATTGGCCAAATAAGTCAATAGTCAAGCCTGACACCATAGATTTCTTCGAGTGGATACGGTTGTTGTGTCTTCAGAAACGCTATGGCAGGCAAATGTTTAGAAAAAATCCGGATCATGCCAGTCAGTAGCATTCTTTGGACGTAGTCGATCAACAAAGCGACGAATTTCATGATTTGGGTACCACGACAATAATCGT
>CAZVXJ010000551.1:0-1576 GCA_964631675.1 uncultured Alphaproteobacteria bacterium | reverse complement strand
CTTCAATCTACTTCCCCTGTTCCCAATACGCTGAATAATGCCTATGATATAGGTCGGACCAGCAACCCTACCCGGACATCAGATTTTCTTTCTCCCAAAAAAGGAGACTTACTCCATGGAACGACGAAATTTCCTTCAATCCTCCCTGCTTTACCCTGCTGCCATCGGGATGGGGGGAATTTCCCTGACAGCGAGCGCCGCGACTCCATCCGCTCCGGACCTTCCGCTCCTCAATGAAAAAAGTAACATGAAAATTAAGGGGGTTCGCATGGTCCGCACTCGGCCAAGACGACCGATCCCCTCTTATCAACCCTCCCCGGGGTCCTGGTCTGTTACTGGAGTTGAAGTGGCCAATCCCATGTCCATCTATCCGAAATATAAACCACAGCGATCGTTATTCATGGCGGATGATTTAGGTCCGGAAGTGGTGGAAATTACTACAGACAAGGGCTTAAGCGGGATCGGGGTGGGAGGACCGGGGGCTGGGTTTGTGATAGAGAAACACCTTACCAAATTGCTCTTGGGGGAAGATCCTTTCAATGTGGAACAACTCTGGGACATCCTCTGGAGGTCGACTGTTTACTATGGGCGCAAAGGGTTGGTAGTTCATGCGATAAGTGCAGTCGACAATGCCCTTTGGGATATCATAGGAAAGGCATATAACTTGCCAGTCTACAAACTCCTGGGCGGTGCCACGAAGGATCGGATACCAGCCTACTGCACCGGCAACGACACCGAGCAACATCTTGAGTTTGGATTCAAGAAAATGAAGCTGGCAGTTCCCTACGGTCCTGCCGATGGCCGCGAAGGCATGAAGAAGAACCTGGAGTTGGTAAAACGGACCCGCGAACTTTTGGGGCCGGATGGAGAGCTCATGTTGGATTGTTGGATGGCGTTCACGGAGCCTTATGCGCTTGAGTTTGCGGAAATGGTCCAGCCCTATCGTGTCTATTGGATGGAAGAATGTCTCCAGCCGGATGATTACGCAGGTTTCGGAAGATTGAACAGTCAAGTGCGATCAACGCGAATCGCCACTGGAGAGCACGAATACACCCGATACGGCTTTCGCTTGCTCCTGGAGTACAAGGCCGCCACGATTTGGCAACCCGACATGAATTTTTGCGGAGGCTTGACGGAACTCCGGCGCATTGGAGCTCTGGCCGCGGCCTATGACATCCCTGTGATTCTCCATGGAGGTTGGCGCGGCGGTGGAGCCCACTATATCTTTTCCACCCCGAATAGCCCTTGGTGCGAAATGTTCTTGCCTCCGCCGGGCGGTCCCCCGGAGGTCTATCGTCGCTTTGAAGAGGACAACAACATCACTCGAGGGCCCGAGGGGATTTACATGCGCCCCTCAGACCGTCCTGGTTTTGGGTGGGATTTGGAAATCGAAAATTGACTCAGGGCCGGAGGTCCTGGAATTCATTTGAATGAGCTGTACTTGAATCTAAGCCAGAATTTCTCGAATGACATTTCCTCCGACATCCGTCAGTCGGAAATCGCGTCCACTATACCGAAACGTCAGCTTCGTGTGATCCAGGCCAAGGAGCTGCAGCACCGTGGCGTGAATGTCATT
>CAZVXJ010000550.1:0-1579 GCA_964631675.1 uncultured Alphaproteobacteria bacterium | reverse complement strand
GAAATGCGGACCACACCTGTTCAGCGTACGACAACTGCAGCGCGCCCTGGGGCTCAACGCACGAAGAGACCTGGAAGGTGGTGAAGAAGCATGACTTCATGTCCGGCATGTATATTTGGACCGGCTTTGATTATCTCGGCGAACCGACGCCATACTGGTGGCCTTCACGCAGCTCGTATTTCGGCATCGTGGATTTGGCGGGATTTCCCAAAGATGCCTACTACATGTACCAAAGCGAGTGGACGGACAAACCGGTGCTGCATGTTTTCCCGCATTGGAATTGGAAGGAAGGCGACGAGATCGATGTATGGGCTTACACCAACTGCGAGGAAGTGGAACTATTTCTGAATGGCCAATCGCTCGGAATCAAGAAAAAAGTTGGTGATGATCTACACATTGCGTGGCGATTACCCTTTGCGCCCGGCACCTTGAAAGCCATTGGCCGCACCGGCGGCAAAGAAATTTTGACTCGTGCAATCAAAACTGCTGGCGCTCCGGCAAAGATTCTTCTGGAAGCCGGCAGAAACATAATTGCTGCTGACGGCAGCGATATTTCATTTGTTACCGTCAAAGTTTTGGATGCAGAAGGAACATTGGTGCCGCGCGCTGCTAATTTGATCAACTTCGAAATCACTGGCGAGGGAAGGATTGCCGGCGTTGATAACGGTCTACAAACCAGCGACGAGCCATTCAAGGCGAATTATCGCAAGGCCTTCAACGGCCTGTGTCTGGCTGTGGTTCAATCCACGGAAAAGGCGGGCAAAATCACGCTGAAGGCAACCTCCGAGGGCTTGCAGGAAGCGGCCATTGCTATCGAATCAAAATAGGAGCAAACTAAACCTTGTTCCAAATAGTATAACTATTTGGAGCTTTGCGTAAATCGCGGGCGAAAAGTTGAGCTCGCACTCCGTAGCCAGGCCCCAGATTGAATCATGCGAGGTCACTTATGCACGCCAACAGTCTCACGCTAGTGAAATTCGATTTCTGTGTTGCTGTGCTGCGAATTGTTTGCGAAGGTATATGATCATGAAGAATCTATTGGCTGTCCTCAGCGCTTTGTTGTTCATTTCTGCCGCCGTGCCCTTGTTCAGCCAAGCCGGTTCGACCTTGGGCTCTTCGTTCCCACCGGAAAACTGGAATATTGCCGGACGAAGAATGGGAGGCGCGTCTATCGCCATTGCGGATCACGTTCCGCAGCTTCTCGGCAATCCGGCCAACCTGGCGTCTCTCAACCGTCCACATCTTTTCCTGAGTTTGAACAATGCCAGCAGGGAATTCAAAGTCACCAAAGAGAATTGGAATGGAACGCCAGTCATTCTACCCGACACTGAGAATCCAACAGACGTGAGTTGGACCCAAGGGTTTAATGTTGGTTATTCCGCGGTCTCCTTTCCGTTTCATCTGTTCAAACGACAATGGGTGGCGGCGGCGTCTTACAACGGCAGGCACTGGGAAGAGTTCGACGAGCGTTACTTTCCCGCTCAAAATGCAATCTTCGGACGCAGAGGAAAAAAGAACGAGCATGTGCAATCCGCCACCGCGGCGATCAGCACCGAGATTCTCCGCCGCCTCCGTGTGG
>CAZVXJ010000549.1:0-1635 GCA_964631675.1 uncultured Alphaproteobacteria bacterium | reverse complement strand
AACAGTGCAGTTTCGACTTACCGCCCTGCCAAGTCACTTCCGCTTGTCACGGGCAAAGCCGGGGATAATCCAAAAAGTACTCTCCGCCAGCATCCTTGAATCTACGATATTCGACCGCGGGATCTCTTCCGGTTAGCAGTGCGCGGCAGATGATAAGCACCATCGTCCTATGATCGAGAAGCTCGCGATTCCAAACGCCGATTCTTGCCAGGAATAGATCGTCAACTGCCGATGTCCAGTCCTGTGCGAAACGCTGACCGACCAGGAGCGGCGGGTGTATGTCAGGTTCCACTAAACCAGTTTCGGCGACGCCGACATCGTACAGCATCATCGCATTGACGATTTCTTGCTGGGGATGTCTTAGGCCAACATTCAACCGATTATAATACCCAGCTTCGAGGAAGAGTCCGTCGGCATCCCACTTCTTTGCCGAAGCTGGCATTATTGACCATGTGACTGACTGTCGCTCGCCCACCAAGAATTCAAAGATGTCGGGGACTTGCCTTACCTGCGTATCGAGATGACCAGTGGCACAGCGGCCGATCTCGTAGTCCAGTTGCTTGTTGAGAATCTGTGTGAGATCGATTGCGCGGGTTTGGTCTGCTCCAATCTCGGTGAAGAGCACGATCGGCATCATGAGTGTGTGGGGAGCTTTTTCCCCAAACATTATCCCGCACACGGAAGGCGGTACATTGAATGGATTGAGAAGGAAGTTATCGGGGTCGATCATCTTATGTATCCTCGATTTGTTTACTATTTACGGGGCGGGGATTGCGTGATTGCACACCCAAATTCAACTGGTCGGTATCGACTTGCCACTTTGACGCATGGCGCCCTTGTGTTGCCAAACTACCGGCACATTCCAGGGTGCCGTCTTCGTTGTCGTGCCTGGTCACGGATTGAGATGTTACGCCGTGTGCGCTAACATGTCCACGCACTGCGGCAGCGGGAGGCCCCGATCATGGCAGAAAACGAGAACATCTAGACAACCGAATCAAGAAAGTGTTGATTGCCGGCAGCTACGAATTCCGCCCACGCCGCATCCGGGTCTAATCCCATCAACTCGGCGCGGACTCGAATCAGGATTTGATTCCGCATGTCCATCTTGGCGCGAATATGGAATCCGATGTTCTCGCGATAGAGTTGGCCGACCAGAAGACGAGATGGCCGCACGAGCATTTCAAGGTTGTGGGCTTTGTGCTCTCGTTTCATCTGTTTGAGTTCAGGCGTGAAATCGTAAGCAGAATGATCCATCGGCTCGATCGAATGCGTGCGCGAGTACCACCAATCCACCCACGTTTCAGCCACAGCAAGCCCGCGATACGGCAAGAAGTCACCCGCAAAATCAAAATTGTAGAACGAGAGTTGCAGATAGGTGCCGTCGATTCGCCATTTCCGCTGCAATTTAGTAAGATGAGCGGCCTGCCAGAAAGGCATCAGTTCTGACGTTACATACACCGTATTCTCCGATGACCCGACAACCAACGCGAGTGCTTTGTCAGCCGCTTCGCTCACAGCATCCTCCGTCACATCACTTTCGCCGTCATCAGTAAGGTCCGTGAGCAGTGTTAGAATCGTGCTCAGGTTGCCGGGATCCGGCTGCTCAAAGTGGGCCGCATACTCGCCCGCTTCGTA
>CAZVXJ010000548.1:0-1646 GCA_964631675.1 uncultured Alphaproteobacteria bacterium | reverse complement strand
CTCTCACGACTCGGAACGGATGCGTCAGTCCGATCTCCTCGCACTAGTCGTAAAATTGTCAATCGTGTTTTGTCTCGCTTTGGCTGTGATCCTTCTCAAGGCATCAGGGGTCTTCTCGGTAATTGCATCAGGTGTAACACGTAGAGATGTTCTTGTCGCTGGAGTCGCCGTCTTGTTAGCGTTTCTAAGGCTTTGTTGGCTCCCATGGAAGGTCCCACACGTCGGTGCGGCGACGCCTTCAAGGCAAAGTCACTGGATAGAGATTATCTATGCTCCAATTTGGAATGTGCCGACAGGTGCCTCAGGGATTGCCGGCCCACCCGTTATTATTCAATTTCTCATTCTATTTGCTGTCGCGGTAGCCGTGATAGCAGCAATGCATTGGCGCAATCGAACAACGCAAGACAGGTAGTCGTTTCTCGACGTAAGACGGGTGCCATGAGGAAGCGGTAGGGCCACCCGTCAAGGACTGAACATGACATCCATTTGGATACTTGGAATACTGCTAGTCCTGCTTGTGGTCGTCCTATCGCGCAAGCGCCGACACCCGTTTACTGATGGCATCGGTAGTACCGATCGAGATTGGTCAACTCTGCCGCGGCAATACCTAGATCTGCTGCACGGGCTCCTGCCTGCCCCAGCAGATGCCAGAGAGTTTGTGAGATTGTGCGAGCGTGCGAGCGTTTATGACCAGACTATCGTTTTTTGGTCTAAACAGGGCGGCAAAGCACCGTTCGGCGATGGAACTCCAGTGGTTGAGAGGGAACACTTAGGGCACACGATGCTTGGCGCGACGATTACCGGGTTAAGGAATGCAGGACTCCGTATACAAGAGCATGATGCAGATTCGGTCGAAGCCTTGCATTGCATGCGTTACGCAGTGAGACTTGGCGGGGATGATATTGAACTCTTCGTAGAACTTTCTGAGTTAGAGGCGCGACATGGACATTCGGAAGAATCCGCTGCGGTGGCACGAATTGCGAGACAGATGTTGCCGGAGACTCAGGCTCAAGCGGGCGATGCACTATCGGATTCCGAAGGGGAGTTGAGACGTCGACTGAGTCAACTTGAACCGTGAGCCGAAGGGCGGGTGGCCCTGACGCACTCGTCTCCCTCGGCCTCATTCGACTCCGCTCAGGACAAGTTGCTCGGGACCGTGGGAGGGTTTACTTTATGCACGCATCGGACAATTCACAAACTTCCATGACGCTGTCTCATTTCTGTGATGCTATTGCGAGTGATTCCGCTATGTGAGTCAAGCAAGCCCTGACGAGGGCGTCAGGGTCACTCGTCGACCAGCTCGTGAGTTGCGTCGACTCAATGGCCGTATGGAGAGATTACAATTATGGCTCGGAAGTTTCTGAAAAGGGATAGTTCCGCTGTATTGGCGGCAGCGGAGCAGTGGATTCAATCGTGCCTCGTTGAAGATGGCTCAATCTTCTTTGAGGGGGAGCGGTGGACTCTGCCTCTGGTGAACGAGGTGTATGCGGCGTTTGTTGAGCATCCCGACATCGGCGAAGATGACTTCATGACCAAACTGAAGGGGCAGATGAAAGGGTCGTCACCATCTGCGCAGCAACTGGTGGCAGAAATGTTATGGGCGCTGCTGCTCTTTGTGCTCATCCCGCAGATCACCTATCCACTGG
>CAZVXJ010000547.1:0-1653 GCA_964631675.1 uncultured Alphaproteobacteria bacterium | reverse complement strand
GCCTACGCGAAGAAGCACAAAATTTCGCCGGACAAATTCCGCGATCAGCTTGCCGCCGTGTCCGTGAAAAATCATGCGAATGGATTGCTGAATCCGAATGCGCAGTTCCGCATGAAAGTCACAATGGACACCGTGAAAGAATCCACGATGGTCGCGGATCCGCTTCGACTGTTGGATTGTTCGCCGATTACGGACGGCGCTGCCTGTGCGATTTTATGTCCCGCCGATCTCGCCAAAAAGAAGTTCAAGAACCATCCGCTGGTTACGGTCATCGGCACCGGCGCGGCCACTGATTCGATTGCGCTGCACGATCGCGAAGATTTGACGTACCTGAAGAGCGTTGAACACGCGGCAAAGCAGGCGTACAAGATGGCGGGCATCACCGATCCGGTGAAGCAGATTGACATTGCCGAAGTGCACGACTGTTTTTCGATTGCCGAAGTCTGCACCACTGAAGCGCTGGGATTTTTCCAGGTCGGGAAGGGTGGAGAGGCCGCGCTCGCGGGGCACACGGGCCGCGACGGCAAGCGTCCGATCAACACGTCCGGCGGCTTGAAGTCGAAAGGCCATCCGGTCGGTGCGACAGGAATTGCACAGGCCTGCGAAATCGTCTGGCAGCTTCGCGGTGAAGCCGAACAGCGTCAAGTCAAGGGCGCGAAAATCGGCCTCACGCAAAACATGGGCGGCTCCGGTGGCAGTTCCATTGTGCATGTGTTGAAATCAGCGTAGTTCTGCACTGCGTGCGCTCTTTTTTTCATTCATCGTTCATCGTTCCTAATTCATCGTTTACCCAATAATGTTTAGAAGCACAGCGCGCTACTGGCGCGAAATTCCCCGCCGCTATCGGGGCGAAGCGGCCAAGTCCGCAAAGACCGGCAAAGTATTTTTCCCCGCTCGCATGGTCGAGCCGGGCAACGGCAATCGCAAGTTCAAGCCTACGAAGCTCGAGTATACGGGCGAGATTCTCACCTACACGGTTATCCGCGTCGCACCAATGGGATTCGAGAAACTTTCTCCCTACGCGCTGGCGATTATTGCGCTCGACGGCGGCGGCCGCATCACCTGTCAGGTTGCCGATTGCGACGTTGAGTCGGTCAAGATCGGCATGAAAGTCATCGTCGAGTTCCGCAAGATCATGGACGAAGGCAACGAAGGCCTGCACCTCTATGGGTATAAGGTTGTGCCGGTGTAGATCGAGGTCTTGGTTTCCGACCCCGCTTATCCTGCTATTAGTTAACGAAATGCCCGTAAATAGTTTACGGGCATTTCGTTTGGTAAAATTTACTGCTTACGAGTTGATTATTGACATTATGTTCAAAACTTCTTATCTTGATTAGCACGTATGGACAAGTATCAAGTCAAGAAATCCCCCCTTGCTCCCCCCACGGAGTGGGGGGAGAAGAGCAATCACAAAGGGCAGGGGGAGAAGGTTGCCCCGAACATCCGCAGGGTGTGGAATCCGCCGAATCCGTATCGCGGGACGCATTCCGAGTGGATTGATGCCGCGCCGCCTGTCACACTTGAAGTCTACGAAGAAACCGCGAAGAGCATCATCAGCCACTCGAACAGCCCGGACTTAGGGGAAATGTGGAGCGTCAATCCCTATCGCGGCTGTTTTCACGGGTGCGCATATTGTTACTCACGTCCCACGCA
>CAZVXJ010000546.1:0-1665 GCA_964631675.1 uncultured Alphaproteobacteria bacterium | reverse complement strand
ATGAGCGCTCGGCAAACGGGGCTCAAATCACTGGATATCTGAGCTGGGCAAGAGCTGATGTTGATTGGTTGGAAGTGTTTCGTCCGCAACAAACCGAGGATGTCCTTGGGTATCTCGAACAGATAGAGTCCGGTCATCGCAAGAGGGATAAGTTGCCATTTGATAAGGCACGAGCTAGGGCCCTAGCGCACAACATGGCTCAGTTTCGTCGTATTCTCGACGGGTTACATGATCAGTCGACGATTTTCTACTCACCAGCGCTACTTGAATTGGATCCGACAGTAGCTGTCCCTGTCAGTGTGGTCGTCCCTCCATACACCCTTGAACTTCTCAGCGAGAGATTCCCAGACAAGTATCCCCGCCTTAAGCTTCCGAAGGATGAACAACCGCAAGTACTAGAGTCGTATGCTTTTGGCGAGCATGTTTATTTTACGGACTGCAGTTCTGAAGTCGTTGGGAGTGTGGCACTTGCGATAGAGGATTTTCATCGCAAGGAAGAGAAGCGCCTGAACACGCTGAAGAGCCGCTCGCAAATGCTCGCTCAAGGTTTCGTCCGTTGTCGGATTCCGGACGAAGTTCGCTTACTTGTGTGGCAGCGGGACAAAGGTCGATGTCAGTCATGCGGGAGCAACGAGAAACTAGAATTCGACCACATCATTCCGGTGTCGATGGGCGGGTCAAACACTGCGAGAAATATCCAACTCCTGTGCGAGCACTGCAATCGGTCAAAACAGGCCAACATCGTTTAAGAAGCGTACAGAGTTTCAGAGGATTCGTCTGACGCCAATGCGACAGGAATCGCGTGCACGAGGCAGGTCAATCCCTCGGCGAATACTCCGGCACTTCGCCGCGATTGTGCAGATACTTCGGCGTGTCGATCTCCTGAATGCGGCGGCGGTACTCTTCGGATGTGATGCCGTTCTGCCAATTGCCTGACGCCATCGCAACACCGATCCCGACAAAGAACAAGTCCGTGACAGCCAGTACCGTCGCCATCTTCGGCATGCGGGCACGTCCCTTGGCAAGAGAGAGTTCGAGTGCGTTGGTGCTGGGGCAGACAGCGACGCATTGCATGCAGGCGTTGCACTCATCCGAACGGACACGTGTCAACTGCGCGACCAGGATGTGCGCCGGGCAGGCGATGTTGCACTTGTTGCAGTCGATGCAGGCCGATGCTTTACGTGTGATCTTCCACGGCGCGACAAAGCTTGCTAGTCCCGCGAGGGCGCCATACGGGCACAAGAAGCGGCACCAGAATCCACTGATAAGAAAGCCGAGCACGACGAGGGAGAGGATGATGTAAAGCGATGTCGGATCGATCTGCGTGAAGAAACGCAGCATTTTGATATCGGCGACACGGTTGTATGGTGATTCGATAAATGTCCGGAGCGATTCCGGTGTCATCTGAAAGAAAATCACCCAGATAAAGAACAGCAGCAGGAGGTACTTGATCGACCGCAGCGGCCAATCGACAAACTTTGGCAACTTTCCTTTCCAGCCATGCATCGCCTTACCGGCGCTGGCCACTGCTTCGGAAATGAACCCGACCGGGCAGACCCAACCGCAAAACGACTTCTTCCACAGTGCCGAGCTGAGCAAAGCCAACCCGAGAATGATAGTTGCTGAAGGGTGGATGTTATTGAGCACTCCGGAATAGAGCCAATC
>CAZVXJ010000545.1:0-1669 GCA_964631675.1 uncultured Alphaproteobacteria bacterium | reverse complement strand
GTCAGCGTAACAATCGCTTGATCAGTCAGCGTGAACTGGAACCAATCGGTGTCGCGCAGATAGGCTTTGATCGTCGTGGGCGCATTGGGCGCGAGGTAGGAGAACAATACCCCGCAGATTGTCTGCCCGCAGCTCACCGAACCGTAGGACGGAACCGTGTTGTTGCAACCGCCATTCGGGTCATTGGTGCGGTAACCAACTGCAAAGCGATCTTCGGCGGGTTCTATCACATCGCCACCTTGGCACGCGATTTCACACGGACAGGGTCCATTGTCAAACACTCTAAGACGATAAGCTCCTGAACCAGTCGTGTAACGAGCGATACGAATATAGTATGTACCGGCAGTCAACTCGCCACCGACATAGGAATTGACACCTGTTCCTCGCTGGCCCGCACCCTCCCATGGAATGGAAGGTGAAGCACTGATGTCGTCGTTGCAAAGAATTGGATTCAGACAGCAGCCTCCGAGGCCCTGGTACACGGTAATAAACATATCACCGGTCCCGACCGTACCGTCATCCAGCGCGAACGTGAGTCGTCGGCATGAGGCGATAGTAAAGTAGTAGAAGTGATCAGGACCACTCGAGCGCGCGATGGTGCTGTTGCAACTGTCAGAGCAATTTGCAATGGCTCCCGTGGTAGTGCCGGAAACAGTCACTGATCCGTTGGGGGCGGGAGGCGCAAACTCGATCGCTGATCCGCACACCTCTCCGGGAGGAGGCGGCAAAACTGTAGCAATTCCAGCATCACAGTCCGCGCAATTGACTGAGTCAGCCAGGTAGACTCGACAGGAGAATGTTCCGGAAATCGAAGTCATATACGTCGCGGCATTGGCACCCGAAATTTCGCTTCCGGCGGTACAAGTTCCACCTGTATACCACTGATAGACCGGTGAACCGCCGAATCCTCCGACGACAGACGCCGTCAAGGTTACGCTGCCGACTTGCGAGGCGTCAGCCACAGTAACGTCGGGTGCAGAACATGTCTGGGCTGTCGCATGGATCACGACATCATCGATTCGCGTTCTGCTAGTGGATCGACGCGAAAGATTGTGGAATCCTACGTAGTAGTTGCCGTCTGATGCCGGCGTGAAATTGTGAATTTTCTGCACATAGGCGGTCGTCAGGAAAGAATCCAACGCCGCAATGACGTTGGTCATGGCTGCCGAACTTGCCGAAGTACCGTAATAGACTTCAAGCGACTCACCAATCGTTGCAGAGGTGGCGCGGCGCCAGTATTCAAGAGTGTACGATACTCCACCCGTCATGACAAGAGCCGGAGTGAAGAGCCAGTCATTGTTGCCGGCGGCATTTCCGCCAATGGACGCGCAATTGGGCGAAGTGCGCGGCGTGGTGGTATAGCCCTCCCAGACGGGAGTAAGGTTGTTGGTATTTTCCTGAGTCCAGCACGGCGGAAGTGTGATAGCCGTAACGCCGTCAAAATTCTCACTCAGCGGCAGCGTGACTGCGGAACATGATCGGAGTTCCCAGTTAATCTTCATATCTCCGCATGGCGTTGTAAGCGACCATCCGCCCACAACATAATAGAGCGGCTGTGTCGTACCGGTTGTATTGACGAATGTGTATTGCCTCTCGTCGGGAGAATCCACACAACCAATGAGCGAATCACCCGGGCAGTTTCCACTCCACCTGAGCGAGTGGCGACTAT
>CAZVXJ010000544.1:0-1675 GCA_964631675.1 uncultured Alphaproteobacteria bacterium | reverse complement strand
CCAAGAATACCGTGCCGCCGTATGAAATCACCCTCAAATAGCGCAACTTCAAAACTAGCGCTTCAGGCTTGTGGGGTTCCTGGGGGGGCGGCAAAGTTCGCGAAGCTCACTGGACATGTTACTGGGCCTGGCCCTTGGGCCAATTTCTGTAATCCCTTTGGGATACTGGAGTTCGCGCCTGCCACATCCGCTCTACGAGCGACCTCGTTTGATTCAATTGACCATCAAGTTCGCCGAGGAGCCGTTTTTTTGAAAAAAGTCGGCCGAGGGTGTCGATTTCGGCTTGTCCCGTTCGACTAATGGATGAGAGATCGGCGGTAAGGGCCGAGCAATACCAGCAAGACAATCATTTCAGGAGAAATTTGATGAAATACGTCTGTTTAGGATTCATCGATGAGGCGAAATTTGCCGAGGTTTCGCAGGAAGAGATGCATAAGATGATGGAGGAGTGCTTTGCCTACGACGATGAACTGCGACGAGGGGGGCACTTTGTGGGTGGGGAGGCCCTTGATTCCGCCCGCAAAGCGGTCACGCTCCGGATGAAAGATGGCGTGGTTCAAATCAGCGATGGTCCGTATGCCGAGACCAAGGAAATGCTCGGCGGGATTCTGCTGTTGGAAGCCCGCGATATGAACCACGCCATCGCGCTGATGTCGAAACACCCGGGCGTGAGAATGGGGCCATTCGAAATTCGGCCATCCCACGAAGCGGTCAACCGCCTGATCGCGGAGCGCGATGCGGCCGTTGCCAAAGAGAGGTGAACGATTTTGAGCAGAACCGCGGCCGGATACAAATTGTTATCCGGTGCTAGCCGAGGTTTTCAGCAGGTCGTTCGAGGGCGGCACGATGGCTGTCGCCTTGGATGGGGCGGTCTCCCCGCATCGTCTGCGGACCAGCATCGCCGCATTTCCTCGGTGCCATCGCTTTCCAGCACGCGGTCGTAACCCACTCGCTAGCAAGGGGGCAGAGGACCTCCGAAAACGAGCGGGATCAGCAAAATATCCGGTAAAACACGCCGATAATTTGCTGGGCTTGAATTCTATACACACAGGTGTAGAATTGTGGTGCGAGCATCCGTTGCTCGCTCCGCCCGCTGCGGGGAACTCGGCAGGATGGGCACGGTGAGCGATAAGCGCACGCATCAAGCGATCGCCCAATCGTTCCGGTCGGCCCGCCTCAAGGGTTTCATTGTGTGAGGTAAATCACCACTTCGTCTATTGAAGCGTAAGGAGCAAAAGATGAGTTCTTTTTCTATTCAGGAAACGGTCGGGGGAGTCGTGGCGCGGCGTCCGGCCGTTGCGCGTCTATTTGAAGCGGCGCGCATTGATTATTGCTGCGGAGGTAAGAAGACTCTGGCGGAGGTCTGTCAGGATAAAGGGCTCGATCCGGACGCATTTCTTGCCACGCTGGAGGAAGCCGCGTCGGCAAACGACGGAGAACCAGTTGTCGATGCGGTCGCCATGTCACTCACCGAACTGGCCGACCACATTGAAACGACGCATCACGCTTATCTGCGCGAGGAGTTGCCGCGGCTGAACATGCTCACCGAAAGAGTGGCTTCCGTACACGGCGGCGATGACGGCCGCTTGCACGAGGTCCGTGAGACGTTTCTGGGGCTGGCCGGTGAAATGGCAAGCCACATGATGAAGGAAGAGCAGATCCTGTTTCCCATGAT
>CAZVXJ010000543.1:0-1685 GCA_964631675.1 uncultured Alphaproteobacteria bacterium | reverse complement strand
AGTGCGCTTCTGCCCCTTCAGCGGGCTCGAAGGGTGTGGGCGAACCGAATTCGAGAAGTCGAGTTGCCGATTTTCCCGGGATACGTATTCAGTAAGTTTGATCCGAATAAACGGCTCCCCCTGCTGCAGACCCCAGGAGTGGTAGAAGTTGTGCGAATGGGTCGAGACCCGGTGCCTATTGAAGACTTTGAGATCAGTTCCTTACAGGCCCTTGCCGCGTCGGGACTTGCAAGCGAACCGTGGGATTTTTTGGAAGTTGGTAAGTGGGTGAGAGTGGAAAACGGACCGCTGAAAGGTGCAACCGGGCGATTGGTGGCAGTGAAAAACTCTCCGCGCATCGTTCTGTCGGCGACCATACTACGGCGTTCTGTTTTGGTGGAAATCGACCGAGATTGGGTGGTGCCTTGCCCGGCCCCCCAGTCCGCTATGACAATCCATTAGTCTCGCTTGCCTTGACCAGCTTCTTGGTACGCCAGCGCCACGAGGCGCACTCTCTCAGGTGATATCAGAACGATTATGTCCGTGTTTGAACAGCGCTCCAGAATCATCACACTTCGGGTATCTCCTAATGAATATTCTGCAATCGAGGAAGCCTGCGGCCGAGGCCGGGCGCGGAGTGTCGCTGAATTTGCGCGGTCTGCAATTCTTCAGAAGGTCAGCTCCGTCGCACACGGTCCCGGCCTGCTCACAAATGACCTCACCAGTCTGAGTACCCGATTGCGGGAATTGGACTCGGCGCTTGATGATATGCGAAAACAGGTCGTTAAAGTTCTCGGATCTGTATCGTCCTGATCCTGAAAACCCGTAGAGATGCATCGGGATAGCCCTAAAGAATCCTGTCCCTCCCCCAGGTGACTGTTAGCCCCTCATGCCCCTACGAGTATTGAAACCTTTGGTGGCGCAATACGGTGTTCGGTGTTCGCTCGAAGTTTTTCAAGCCACGGTCAATCGCGTATTCCATGACGTGGAGGCTGCGGTCTATGATGAGGTTCACCACGATCTCTGGAAGAGCTTGCCGCAACAGTGCGAGTTGCTCGCCGGCGATATCTTGACGTGCGGCCCGCAGAAGCCGCTGCGTCTGTTAGACATCGGATGCGGAACCGGGTTGAGCACAGATCTGTTGTTGAGAACTCGGCTCGGACCTTTCATCGATTCCGTACATTTGGTCGACACTTCCTCCAAAATGCTGGAACGCGCAAGGAATCGTCTCTCGGCTTATCCGATTGCGCTGCACGCTACACACGGATCGACCGCCGAGTTGAGCGCTGCTTCGCAATACGACGTGATCCTAGCGTGTTCGGTTTTACACCATATCCCGGATGTTCCGGCCTTCCTGGCAGATGTGCGGCGATTGCAAAAACCGGGCGGTTTCTTCGCTCACTTGCAGGACCCGAACTTCGATTCGTCGGAGAGTCCAGAGCGGCGGAGTCGGAGAGAGGCTTACGAGAAGCGCAACCGGCAAACCGAATGGCGCGGTAAGCTCCTTCGCGTGTTGGGCTCCTTGGGTCGCCGTCTGACTGGGCGTACCAAGACCTACATGGACAGGGTGAACGACGAGTTGTTAGCTCTGGAGGTTATTTCCAGGCCGATGGAGCCACCTGATATCTGGAAGGTGACGGATATCCACGTTTTTGATGGGGAAGGCGTCTCCTCCCATGCGATGCTGAAAGGGCTGCCGGGGTACC
>CAZVXJ010000542.1:0-1704 GCA_964631675.1 uncultured Alphaproteobacteria bacterium | reverse complement strand
CCACCGCTGCGCTCGCCTCGCAGCACGCGTTCAAACTTGTTTGTACCGATGTGGAGCTGCCAGATATCGAAATAATCAGATCGGTCCGAGAGAAAGACTAATTTTTCCCCGTCCGGCGAAATTGCGCCGCCGTTATTGACAAAGTTTCTCCACTCTTCATGATCAGTCAGACGTTCTGCAAAGTCCGTCGGTGCCTTCAGATCGGTTACTGCGGGCCAATAGATCTTGCGAAGCCAGCTCTGCCACTGCCGGTTGAAATCCTCCTTGTCTAATCCGATGGCACTTTTGATTGCTCGATCCACATCACGCGTGTTCTTCACTTTGTTGACGAACTCACCGACCTTCTCCCGCCCATACTTCCTGTCAAGGTAGTAGAAGACGGACTGCCCACCCTTGTAAGCGAAGTAGCCACTTAGATAGTCAATCGGGGGAAGGTAGCCCGAAATCGTTGCATCGCGCATGAACATGTCGGCCTCTTCATCCCAGCCATTTCGCGATTCATATTCTGCAATCCCTTCCGTAAACCAGAGAGGAATATTCGAGGTCGCTGTGCCGATCAAGATAGATTGAAAGCCCGAACCGTAAAACATCCTTAAGTTAACCGCGTGAGTCAGCTCATGATGTATGACGTGTCGATAAGCTTCGTAATTTCCGGTGAACGGAATGACAACACGGTTCTTGAAAAACTCCGTGAATCCACCGAGTGATTCTTCCGGTATGCCGCCGCTCACATTCGTCTGCTGAAAATTATTATGCGAACGGTAGGTGATAATCATCACCCGCGTTTCCAATTTATAATTCCAATCCTCTTCAATCAGTTTGAGGGCAGCTTCTGCGGTCTCCGCTGTAAATTCTGCGAGCCGTTCCGCACCGTTGGCGAAGTAGACATCAAAGTGCTCGGACTGGATGTAACGCCACTGGAAGTTCTCGTACTGAACCTTGTTCTTGCCGAATCCTTGGGCCAAACAGGGCGCGGTGGAAATGACCACCAGAAAGAGTGCGGAAAGCAAACGCATGATCATACCCTCACTGAGTCGAATGAAGTTTGGCAAGGTGGCGGAGAATAGTATGTGGGGGGGTGAAAAGAAACATCGGTCGGGGACAGGAAAAGCTGCAGTCGTGATAGGCGGGTGACACGAGCAGCCGACTTAACTATTTACTATTGTAAGCATGGATGCGTGACGAGGTTCCCTTTGTATCAGGACAACAACAACGGCCCCGCAGGTTTTAGACCGTTGGGGCCGAAAAGAAGTTGAAAACACGGTCGCAACCGATCAGGACTTGCCCAAAACCTCATCTACCATTTCAAGCAACTCTTCAGTCTTGATAGGCTTCGTGAGATAGTTATAGGCTCCCTCCTTGATGACCTGCACTGTGTCCTCAATTTTCGGGTAGCCTGTTAGAATAACAATCGTAGCCTGCGGGTCAACCGTGCGGATTTCACGAAACACTTCAATACCGTTCTTTCCTCGGAGTTTCACATCGAGGAACGTCAGTGCAGGAGCATTTTCGGTATGGATCTTCACCGCCTCGTCACCTGTCATCGCCGTCAGGACCTCGTACCCCGCCGCCTTCAGCAAATCGGACATCACGGTCAAGATCATCGAATCATCGTCAACTACCAGGACGGAGCGAGAGCGAGAACCAGTGCCTGTGAGTCTTTGTTTTTCAATGTTTAGCTTTATCTCTTCAATATTTCGCTCA
>CAZVXJ010000541.1:0-1714 GCA_964631675.1 uncultured Alphaproteobacteria bacterium | reverse complement strand
CGACGTATTGTATGTCTACATCGACAGGCGAAAGAAGTTTCCTGCGACAACTCTTTTGCGCGCTCTCGGGTACGAGACAAATCGCGACAGATTGCGGCTGTTCGATTATGTCGAAGAGATTCACCTCGCACGCAAGGATCTGAACAAAGAATACGGTAGACAGTTCGCGAGCGATGTGGTCAACGAAGCGACTGGCGAAGTGATTGTCGAGGCGAACGCCGAGTTGAATGACGACACGCTAAAGCTGCTTGTGAATGCCAAAGTCAAGGATGTGGAGCTCTTGAAGCACCGCAAGCGCGACGTCGTGTTTGACATCATCATGAACACGCTGGCGAAAGATAAGTCAACGAGTCCGGATCGTGCGCTGGAGGTGATTTACCGCGAACTCAGGAGCGGTGACCCGCCCGACATTGATACCGCGAAAAAGTTCCTGCACCGGTTGTTCTTCGACGAGAAGCGTTATGACTTGGGGGCCGTAGGGCGCTACCGCATCAACTCGAAATTGCAGCTTGATGTCCCCGCCGAAACGACTGTTTTGACTGAGCAGGATATCGTGGCGATTCTGAAACACGTCATGAAACTCCGAATCGGCCGGCAGGCGCCGGACGATATTGATCACCTGGGAAATCGCCGCGTGCGTACGGTTGGTGAGCAGCTTGCAAACCAGTTCAGCGTTGCGCTTTCGAGAATGGCACGGACGATTAAGGAGCGCATGAATCTTCGGGACAGTGATTCTCTCACTCCGCAAGACTTGATCAATGTGCGCACGATTTCGAGCGTGATCAACACCTTCTTCGGAACAAACCAGCTTTCACAGTTCCTTGATCAGGTAAACCCGCTGACGGAACTCACTCACAAGCGCAGGCTCTCCGCGCTCGGACCCGGTGGATTAACGCGTGAACGTGCAGGATTTGAAGTCCGCGACGTTCATTACACCCATTATGGACGTTTGTGCCCGATAGAGACTCCCGAAGGTCCCAATATCGGTTTGATTTCATCGCTCTGTACTTTTGCGAAAATCAATACCATGGGCTTCGTTGAAACACCGTATCGCGTCGTCAAGAACGGACGGGTGAGTAAGCAAATCGAGTATCTTTCTGCGGATACTGAGGATCGGGTAGCCATTGCGCAGGCGAACACTCCTATTAACACCCGTGGTGAATTCCTGACAGAGCGCATCAAGTGCCGTTCACGAGCAGATTTTCCGGTGCTGCATGGCAACGATGTACAGTACATGGACGTCGCGCCGTCACAGATTGTCTCGATTGCCGCTGCGTTGATACCATTCCTTGAGCATGACGATGCAAACCGCGCGCTGATGGGCTCAAACATGCAGCGCCAGGCCGTGCCACTTGTGCAGCCGCAGACTCCATATGTCGGCACGGGCATGGAGCGCAAAGCTGCCGAAGATTCTCGCACCCTGATTCTCGCTCCAGACGATGGAGTGGTTGAGTATGTCGACTCGAACAAGATCGTATTCCGAGGGCGTGAAAAAACTTCTGAAGATGGTCAAGAGTCAGCGGCACCTGAGTTGATTACGTACAAGCTGAAAAAATTCGTGCGTACAAATCAGGACACCTGCATAAATCAGAAACCGGTTGTGGCAGAAGGCGAGCAGGTGAAAAAGGGCCAAGTGATGGCCGACGGATGCGCCACCGAAAAGGGCGAGCTTGCCCTCGGTCGAAATGTGTTGGTTGGTTTCATGCCATGGAAT
>CAZVXJ010000540.1:0-1718 GCA_964631675.1 uncultured Alphaproteobacteria bacterium | reverse complement strand
TATTCGCCAAGCTCTGTACTTTAGCCGATTCACATCCCGGGGCAGTGTTCTTCTATGGGAACTACGCCACCCGCACAACTGAAAAAGTAGAGCAGACTCAGGCAGTGCGGAAGGACATCGGCGATATTACCGAGCGCGAAGATTGGGGTCCGGTATGGGCCGTTCGTGTGGAATGGCTCAACTCTGTCGGCGGTCTCGACGAACGTCACCACAAAGCCGCGTTTTATGACCTGCTCCTGAAAAGTTGGGGCGCAGGAAAGCGGCTTCACTGCGGAGACACATTGGCAACCGTTGCTGCACCCGAGGCGAATCCTGATCAGTCCACTCTGAAAGATAAACTATTCTTTCCAGGACGGGGAAAGCTGGGCGGATTTTCCTACCTTTTCATGGACAAGGAGGAAGAGCAGCACATCGAGCAGGTATTTTACAATTTTCTCAAGCGAGAAAACGCATGGATGGAAGGCGAGCGGTCGGGCATTCCATCGCGCTTTGCCGCGCCCGGCGGTGAAAAAGTGACGGTCTCCGTTGTGACTCCGGTGTTCAATCGCGCGCGTTTCATCGGCAAAGCCATTGAATCGGTGCAGCAACAGACGCTCACGGATTGGGAATATGTAATTGTCGATAACGGCTCAACCGATGGCACACGCGATGTGGTTAGACAATTTGCAGCCAAGGATTCGCGTATCCACCTCATTGAAAATGATCAAAATGTCATTGCATTGTCTCTGAATCTCGGAGTGAGAGCAGCCCACGGAAAATATATTGCACAGCTTGACAGTGATGATGAGTACCTGCCGCACACTCTGGAGAAAATGACAAGTGCTCTGGAAAACAACCCGACCTGGGGTATTGCCATCAGCTACTATGAACTGATGGACGAGGCAGGCAAATCACTGCCCGAGTTCGGCGTGATTAAGCATGAGCAGTATAATCGCAACAATGTGCTGCGCCGGGACGGAGCGGGCGCACTGCGTTGCTGGCATCGCTCAGTCATTCTGGAGTTTGGAGGCTTCGATGAGAAGGAACTCGGCCACTACGGCGAAGACTATGATTTGGTATTGAAGTGCGGTGAAAAATACGAAGTGGGCCGCGTGCATGAAGTTTGCTATCGCTATCGCCGCCATGGCGACAACACTGATGTGCTGCGAGATCCTGAGATGAAAATCTCAAACAAGACCAAAGCCCGGCTGAATGCGCTCGAACGGCGCAGGAAACTCTCAACGATCAGAGGATAGCCCAGAGCGACACGCACTGATTGGATGATATGTTCATTGGAAAGCCCTCACAAGGGGCTTTCGTCGTTTGTGGCCCGGCCGCATGTCCACGGGCGAAACGATTTGCATCGCTGCCATCGGAATGGAGTGCCGTTAGTTCGACTTCAATCCTTCTTGTTGTGGAGTGACGTCTTTTCAAGCGCGTTCCAAATCCGGTTCAGCATGTTATGGTAGGCAATCACCAGTACCGCCGCTTCGATTTCTCGCTCGCTTAAGCCGGAAGCATTCATTATCCCAAGGTCTTCCTTTCCTACTGAATTAGGAAGCAGCGTCAACTTTCGCGCATAGAAGATGAGTGCGTTCAGCCGGCGGTCGCCGCTTTGCGGTGCTTCACCGAGTCTCAAGGCGAGAATTAACGACTCCGGTGCGCCGGCATCTCGCAGTTCGGTGGCGTGTTGATCGAGACACGAGATACAGTCGTTGGCACGGGCGACGGCTGCTGCA
>CAZVXJ010000539.1:0-1724 GCA_964631675.1 uncultured Alphaproteobacteria bacterium | reverse complement strand
ATCGGGAATGGATCGAGGCGGAAACTTGTCAGAAACTCATAGCCTTCAGGATAAACTTTGCCGGGATATTGATTACACGATAGTTCGTAGCGGTTACCGTCAATCAAAATTGTCTCTTCAAATTTTGAAAGCAGCGCCATGCGGCCGAGCGGGGGCTTTGTTGCAGCGACTAATAGTGCGTGGTAACGGCGTGTGTTAGCGCCCGAAACGCTCGACGATGCATAACCGCCAATGCCGTTCGTCTCAAGCCACTCGCGTGACGAAGCGCTTTCAAAGTGACTGCAAATTGAAGCATCAAGTTCGATCATTTCTATCTCCGTCTATTCCCCGCTTTGCTGCAATAGCTTGGCAACCAAGCCGGTCCACCCGGTCTGATGGCTCGCACCAACTCCCGATCCGTTGTCGCCGTGAAAGTATTCATAAAACAGAATGTGGTCGCGGAAATGCTTGTCTGTCTGGAATTTCTCCGAATTGCCAAAAACCGGCCGTTTTCCGTCATCGTCTTTTAGGAAGATGCGTGACATTCGCCGTGACAGTTCCTGTGAAACTTCCCAGAGATTCATCATTTTTCCCGATCCGGTCGGGCATTCTACTTTTAGATCGTCACCGTAGTAATAGTGAAACTTTTGAAGCGATTCGACAAGCAGATAATTTACGGGAAACCAGATCGGGCCTCGCCAATTCGAGTTGCCCCCAAATAATCCGCTGGACGATTCTCCGGGCTCGTAATCGACCCGATTCTCATCGCCGTTGACTCGCAGAATGTAGGGGTTGTCCTTGTGATAACGAGAAACTGCACGAATTCCGTAAGGTGAAAGAAATTCGTTCTCGTCAAGCATCACCTTCAGAACCCGTTCCAATCTCTCGCGATAGGCAACGGCCAACAGCCTTCGCTCGCCCATTCCGGGCGTCCGCATACAAGCAACGTTACTTATCAAATTCGGCCGGTTGTCAATAAACCACTGCATCCGCCGTTTGAAATTGGGCAGTGCATCCAGAATTTCGGGATCGATCGAGCCGACCGCGAATAGCGGAATAAGGCCAACCATCGACCGGACCTTTAACGGCATGCTGCTCTGGCCGTGAAGGTGAAGAACATCATAATAGAAGCCGTCCTCTTCATCCCACAACGAAATACCCTCGTCACCGAGATTATTCATAGCTCCTGAAATATAGAGGAAATGCTCCCAGAATTTGCTGGCCAGATCTTCGTATGTGCTGTCTTCGCCGGCGAGTTCGAGTGCGATGGCAAGCATGTTCAGACAGTACATTGCCATCCAGCTCGTCCCATCTGATTGCGCCAATTTGCCGCCGGTGGGCAAAGGCTGCGAACGGTCAAATACGCCAATGTTGTCGAGGCCGAGGAAACCGCCTTCGAACACATTCATGCCTTCCGAATCTTTTCGGTTTACCCACCATGTAAAATTGAGGAGCAATTTTTGGAAAACACGTGCTAGGAATTCACGGTCTCCGACGCCAGTTTGCTTTTTGTCAATCTTATAAACTCGCAGTGCCGCCCACGCATGAACGGGCGGATTTACATCACCAAAAGCCCATTCATAAGCCGGTATCTGCCCGTTCGGATGCATATACCACTCCCGCAGCATCAGCACGAGCTGTTCCTTGGCAAATTCCGCATCAACAAGCGCCAGAGGAATACAGTGAAACGCCAGATCCCACGCGGCGTACCACGGATACTCCCATTTGTCAGGCATCGAGATAAT
>CAZVXJ010000538.1:0-1734 GCA_964631675.1 uncultured Alphaproteobacteria bacterium | reverse complement strand
CAGTGCAATTCACGCATTCCAACTGTGTCCCGTTACGAATATCGATTCCCGTCGGACACACTTCGACACATTGATTGCACATGATACAATCGCCCGCCGATCGCGACGCTCCCTTCATCGCAGCAGGTGCCCTCGGCTCGCCGCGTTTGAAATCGTAAGCAACAGCTATCGAACGCTCGTCCAGAAGCACCGACTGCAACCGGCCGTATGGGCAGACGATCAAACAAACCGGCTCCCGGAAGCGCGCAAAAACGCCGTACGTAATGAGACTAAACGCAACCACGGCAACAAAAGATGCTAAGTGCGGCCCCGGCCCGTCAGCTATCAATTGATAAAGCTTGTCCACTCCGACCATGTAAGCGACCACTATGTTGCCGACGGCAAACGAGATTGCCAGGAAAATAGCGTGCTTCGACAGTTTCTTGAACGTCTTAGCACCATTCCAGGGTCCGCGATCAAGCTGCCGCTGCTTGCCGGAGTTGCCCTCGATCAAATACTCGATCTTGCGGAATACCATTTCCATGAAAATTGTCTGCGGACATGCCCACCCGCACCAGAGTCTTCCAAAAATCACGGTAAATAGAACAATGAAAACGACGAAGGTAATCGTCGCCAGTACGAACAGATGAAAGTCCTGCGTCCAAAACTCCAAACCGAACAACACGACTTTGCGCTCGAAAACATTAAAGAGCAAAAGCGGCCGCCCACCGATCTTGATAAAAGGCGCTGCAAACATGAACGCCAAGAGAAACCAGCTAACGACCAGACGCGCCCGGTGCAGCTGCCCCTTCGGTTTGGATGGATATATTATTACCCGTTTGCCCTTTGCATCTACCGTCGCGATATGATCGCGAAACGACTCATCTTTCTTCTTACTCTCAGCCAATATTTGTACTCTCTCTCCCCTCTCCCGCTGGCCGTCAAGGTCCCGCCTTGCGGGAGAGAGAGATCGGGGGGTGAGTGCCTACTCCACCTTGTTCCCCTGAGGCGCCTTTGCATTCGGCGGATTCGTTCCTTGAAGCGTCAGCACGTAACTGGCAACCTTGAGAATTTCTTCCTGCGTAATGAACGTGCGCCAAGCTATCATGCCCTTTGCCGGCACACCAAATTTCACTGTTTTGAGCACATTGTTAATCCCCGCGCCATGAATCCAGTATTGATCCGTCAAATTGGGACCAATGCCGCCTTCCCCTAGTGCTCCATGACACTGAACGCAGCGCTGCTTGAAAATTCCCGCGCCGGCAGTAATCTCAGCCGGATCAGTCAGCGCCAGGTGTTCCGGTTCGTCCTCCGGTCGCTCCTCTACAAACGCAACCTGCGGACCTGCGTGTGCAATCAGGTATGGCGTTTCATCCCCGCCCGGCTTGTACATTGGCGACTTGTACGGCGTGAATACAGTCGGCGGATCGTAATCCGGATTCATCTCCTTAGTGTATTTCGGATTCACTTCTTTCTGATACTCATCCGCACTCAGGTAGCCGAATCCCAGCACATGATACCATGCGAAATACAACACCCCCCACACGATTGTGATATAAAACATGTATAGCCACCACGGCGGTAGATCGTTGTCGAGTTCGCGAATGCCGTCATAGTCGTGATCGAGCATTTCATCTTTATGTTCAGCCATTTTGTTGCTCTCCTTCATGTTCAGAGCCCATCGAATCGTCAAGTGGTATCCGGCTCATCCGCACGACCTCGCTCTTGCGCAGCCGTACTGTCCAAACCACGATC
>CAZVXJ010000537.1:0-1743 GCA_964631675.1 uncultured Alphaproteobacteria bacterium | reverse complement strand
AAGGAGCCAACGACCAGGTCGGTCCTGTTGCAATGAGTATATGGTCGGCGTGTGTAAGGATTCCGGACGGGTTTGTGAATAATTTGGGTAGGAGACCGTAGATTTACGAACCAGGATTCAAGGGCATCCTTCCGCCCGCAACGAGCAGTTCTCAGCCACTTGAGCATCGTATCAACTATATGAATGCATAGCTTCGATGCCAAAATTTTTCTAGCAGGTCGCCCACACAACCGGAAAGGGGCGGAAGCATGCGCCCGCCCCTCCCAGCAATCGGCTCAAAAAGTCGATTTACGGTCCCTGAACCAACTCCAACAAGCGTGTCAGTTCGTAAGTGTCGACAGGCAGCCCGCTTTGCCCGATCGCTCTTTGTCCCTGGAAGAGCGCCACCACTTGAGGCGTGCGCAGGACACCATGCAGGATAGCCAGAGGAATATTTTCCGGCAGCGCGACATTGATGCTCACAACCTTTGCTTCAGGATGCTCGCCGGCGAAATCACGAAGGATGGTGAGCTCGTCTGCGGGGACAGGCAGATTACCCTCCCTGCTGAAGAAGTAGATAACAACGGGTCGCGTATATTGCGCCTGTTTCACTTCTTGCTTGTAGGAGAGGAAGTTCACTGCCGTGACATGACCCTGACGCTTCTCGGGAGCTTGATCAAACGCATCTGCGAAAAGCAAAGAGCCAACAACGATCAGGGCCGTTATTACGCAGGCAATTGCGGCCCCCACTACCTTGTTTCTTGTCATGTATTCTCATTTCAACGAAGGGGAAACTTTCTCGTTCATCTCGAGCGCAATCTACATTCAGTATTTGGACAGAAATTGCTGTCCGAACTGGCGCTGAGCTGGTACAGCGGCTCTATTTGCGGTCGACGATACACGTGTAGCTGAAAAATTGAAGACAAATAAATGTCGCAAAGATCTTCGACGAAGATCAATCTATGTACGATCAAATTAGTATCTCTTGCTCGATCGAAGCGTGCGCACTTGCACAGCGGCCGGTTTTGGCGTGCAAATACCAGGATCTTGCCTCACTGCGACAGCAGTGAGGCAATAGGGTATAGAGTTTCTTGAGTAGTGCAGTTGGAGTCCGAAATTGATGTATATACAAATCTGAATTCGAATCACTGGCAGAGGATTTGCGCCTAGGAGATCCCTACGGAACGGAGCAAAAAAACCGGCCAAGCCGCCCGGGAAAAACCAACAGTAAAGTTTGGTTCGCCTACCCAAAAACTGCACAAATCTCACCGGATTTCTTAATACCGTCACATTTATGCTCTACGCACACAAGGCAATCGAACCGACTCAGTTTAATAGTGAGTGTTGACTTACACCGATTGCCAGCTGAAAGATTAACGCAAGGGAGAAACCGCAGTGCAGTCCACAAAAGTCGCGAATGCCTTTGTGGACAGCACCAGCGGCACTACCATTCAAAGACCCTTAAAGAGCAGAAGAACGAAGCACATTAATCAAGCTGCTTGTTGACGAAACCTTAAGTAGTTTGCGTCCTAGTGGAATAACATTATGGCCAGCGACACGTTCTAGCTCATACTCCCGCCGCTAACCTGCTCCAGGGATGAAAATACTACCCAAGGGATTGATTCTTGTTGGCGTCCCGCTAATTTTCGGGATCGCCTTTATTTCGCTGCTCTGCCACGGGCTTTCAGAAGTAAATCGCCTTGTTCATCGTCAGTTGATGTTGAAGGATTCAAGAATCAGCTATCTAACAGCAGCTCGCTGCAC
>CAZVXJ010000536.1:0-1752 GCA_964631675.1 uncultured Alphaproteobacteria bacterium | reverse complement strand
GTGGGAAATGCTGGGGACATTTGCGCTAGACAATAAATTTGTCCATGTTGCACCCCCGTCTTTGATTACATCCACATCGACAATGCCCGCGGCGGGGATGCCAAGATGTCGAAGCGGTCGCATGATAGTCTGAACAGTCTGCTTGTTCTGCGCATTGATAAAGAGGCAATTCGGAATACCCCACTCTGGCTTGAAGTGCAAAAGGCGTTCATTTACTTCCTGATAAAACGCGCGATCCGTGTCGGATTCCGTTACCACAACAAATTCATAGAACAGGCCACTGAGGACGCCGGTGGACCGTAGCAACGGGTTGCGCATTAACTCTAGGATCTCGTCGCTAGGCAAGACACGCGCGGTAGCAGTGCCGCTTCGATAGGTAAGGCGAATGATGTTTACAGGGGCACCAGATTGAATGCACCCCATCACGAACATGGGGCTGTGCGTGGAAACGAATACCCGCTTATCAGCGCGCAACGCTGCCCGAGACACCTCGTATCCGAGTTTTGATGCAAGTGAGGGGTGCAAAAATGCTTCCGGTTCATCAATAAGGATAACCCGAGGGTCCCCAGCCATCAGCTCCGTCACAATCCCTGTAAATGCCTTTACGCCATCACTGGCGTAATCGATTAATTGTGCGCGTGCGTGAAACTGCACTGCCTCTGCGTGAATGCCACGCTCCTCTAGGTCGTTCCTCGGAGATGCTTCGGACAGGCGAATCCGTAGTTGCCCAAGGCTAGTAGGGTCGATTACGAAGTGCGATCCGAACGCCTCATGAACGATGCGCCGTACCTCGTGGCGCTTAGCATCATCGTGAAACAGGACCTGAAAGCTTGATTGAGGTGCCTGCTGAAGATCGCCCCCGGACTGTGGACTTACAAGATTGATCCGGCTTTGACCGTTGAGGATTAATGTGTTGTGGCTAAGAAACCACTGGCAAAACCCCGGCAGATTTAACGTCGGATTTTGAACCGCCTGCATTAGTTTGTTGGCGTTTATGTGGTATCGGCCATATCGACTTCCAACGTAGATATGATCGAGTTGGATGGACTCGCCCGGATTGGGTTTTTGGGTTATGTGCTCAATGGCCGATTTCGCTTTTTCGGGAGATAGGCCCTCAAACTCAATGTCGTCAAGGATCAGCGAGGCTGCATTCTTGTGTCCTGAACGGCAGTACTGCTCTATCTCGGCGAGCACTTTGCTTTTGCCGGAATTGTTGGGCCCGACGAATACCGTAACCGGTGTCGTCGAAATGGACTCTGCAGGAAGTCCAAGGGCACGTCCGAACTTCAACCGGATGCGTGTAATCATCAGATCACCTCAGTCTGATGCTAAACAAAAATTATGCGATTTCGCGGTCAGCATATGAATCAATATGCTGGAATTATGACTCTGTAATCATTTGATCCACAAGTCGTATTTCTGGGAGGTATCCGCATAACAATCAATAGGCCAATCAGTTCTTATAGTCGTGAACCCGGTAATTTGAAATGTAACCATGAACGTCTACTTCTGGCCGAAAGCTCACCTCACGGGAAACCCATCACCGTATCGCAGCGACTGAGTTTTCCCGACTGCCGATAGCCAGCCCGCCTACCCCCGCTTCCCGCCGCGCCCCGCACCCTGTGTCAGCCCGGCAAGGCGGTCCTCGCTTTCGATCCGTATGCGGTGGTTGTCGATGCTGAGCACGCCCTGGCGCCGCAGGGCGTTGATGACCGAGGTGGCGGTCTGCCGGCTGGTGCCGACCATGTCGGC
>CAZVXJ010000535.1:0-1771 GCA_964631675.1 uncultured Alphaproteobacteria bacterium | reverse complement strand
GGTCCGACAGACCAATCGGATTCCAGTGTGGATACGTCGAATATCCAAAGCTACCGCATACGTGAATTCGTCGAAGCCATACCGGGCATTGTCTCGGATATTAAGATGGCGAGCGGCACGGGACGTACGGCGCGATTCGCACTCTTTGGACCGGTTAGCCCAATCAGCATAGCCCATGAAATCGTAACAGCTGCCACAAACGGCTCTCGAACACCCACTGCGGCGGGATTTCAACTGGTGGAGCTAATCGCGTGTCTGCGCGTTGCGCGAGCACACACTGTGCCGGATGACGTAAGAAAGGATTGGGAGACTGCCCTGGATGAAGCAGTGTCGAAAATAGAAGCGATGTTGGCTGCGCTACGAACGAAGTATCCCGATCTCGTCGACGGTCGTGGTGCTTTTGCCCGGTACGAAGAAGCGGTACGGCGAGGAGTGCTTGCATAAATGCGATGCTCTGTACAATTCGATTTGGGCCGCGACAAAAGTCACATCAAAGACCCGCGCGACGCCCACCGCCAGCACGCAACGGTCGATGAACTGCTACGGCGAATGTTTGACAAAAACGCAACGCGCCGTAAAGAGGTGCAGATACTCGCCGATGAAGTCGGAATGGGAAAGACATTTGTTGCCCTTGGAGTCGCGTATTCCGTGCTTGCGCACATGCGGGAAAACGCGCCTGATTCAGATGACGATCTTTCAGGCTGTTATAAGAAAGTACTTATCATAACGCCGCAGAACTCTGCCCTGTTCAGCAAATGGGAGCGGGAAGCTGCAGAGTTCGTCCGCCGTTGCGTTTTACCGCAATTCCAAAAATCCGCCTCCAAAGAATTCGAACCGCAGCGCGTTGATCGATTTGACGAATTGATGAAATCAGTCTCTACACGGGGCACAGGCGCAAGTATATTCATAACGCACATGGGCGTACTGGCAGGCGGTAAATTTCGTCACTATGACTTAAAACGAAGATTTATTCTCGGGGCACTTTTTCGTTATTGGGGGAACAGCTTTCGCGTCGACAGGAGGGAACGTCTATTAAAGGGCGCTCCGGACGACTGGCCCCACAATCCGTATGAATTGGAGTATTACACCACGGAAGAGTGGTCGAAACTCCCATTCGATGAGACAAGAGAAGCCATTGATCTGCTCGCCAAAGTTGCAGCGGGTGACGAGGGACAACTACTTGTTAAGCTTCTCGAACTCTGCAGAGAGATTTCAGAACCATACGTCAGGAACCGCGACCAGGAGTTCAAGGGGGTTGAATCGCTCCTGAACAAGCTGTATCGAGTGCTGGTAGCGGAGCTCTTGAAGAAGGCATTTCCGCTTGTGATCGTCGATGAAGCGCACAACTGGAAGAATGGTCCACTGCAAGGCGCTAACGGGTTCGACACCTTCAAAAAGCTTTTTGCGCCGAAGGCACGTCGTGCACTGCTCCTCACTGCCACACCATTTCAATTGCGGCCGGAGGAAATACTCGAGCTGTTAAAGGTAAGCGACCATATACAGCCGTCCCAGAAAGTGGCGATTTCAGCTTCGCGGCGGGAGTGTTTGAAAAAACTGCGTGAAGAGGTCATTAGGCCGGTACTCAAGAACAGCGAGAACGCAAGTCGCAGATTTTCCAAGGCATGGTCCAGCACGTCACGCGAAGTAGACCCATCGATAATCGAATCAGCCTGGCATAGCCCAGGCCTAGTGACCGCGCGGCAGGAATTGGCCGCTGTGGCGCTTCGTGACGGTGTGATCGAGCCTGAAATAATGCACAGCATTGCGGACC
>CAZVXJ010000534.1:0-1772 GCA_964631675.1 uncultured Alphaproteobacteria bacterium | reverse complement strand
TCAGTGTCAGGCGGAACGCATAAAAACTGCTTTCCAGACGTTTGACGGTGAGAATTTTCATGAACTTGGCCAGGTTCCGCTGACTCTGCACCTCGCGCTCTTCGTGTTCGCCTTCGTAATAGGTTAACGGTTTATACCGGGCATATTTGAATTCCTGCACCAGCAAGCGAATGGTCTCGGTAAAGATTTCGTTTTCAGTTTTACTGAACTTGTAAAAAATCGGCTGAGGATCGGCAACGTCGGAGAACTTCAAACCCTGCCGGTTCAAATCTTCACCATAGTACCTCACGATCTCGCTGCGGGTACGGCGGATCATCAGGTACTTGAGAACTTTCTCCCGCGTGGCTTTGGCATTGGCCTTGACCTGCTTGAAGTATTCTTCACGATCTCTCTGGCGGTCGAGGCCTTGCAGGTTCTTATCTAGCTTTGAGAAAAACGCTTCGAGATTTCGGACATTCGGGATCGTGCTGCTCTTGCCGAGTTGGAACAATTTGATCTGGCTCAGGATATCTCGCGGAGTGTTGTTGAGGGGCGTGGCAGAGACCAAAATGACGCGCTTGCCTCGACAGATCTGCGCGAGCATCTCATAGGTCTGGTTAGTTTCGGTACGGAAGCGATGCGACTCGTCAATGAAGACGTTCGTGTATTTTGAAATGTCCCGATTCAAAAGAGCGTCGAGTTTTCCCGCAGACTCGAAATCAGTATGGTGTACGTGGAAGTCTCCAAACACATTGGGCCATGAGCCCGGATTGTTCTTATCCAATAGATGCGGCGGAGCGATCACTAAGGAACGGCCATCAAGCTGCTGGGCGAGAAGCGCAGCCATGTACGTCTTGCCTAATCCAACGACATCCGAGAGGAAGACCCCGCCATACTCGTCAAGAACCTTGCGGGCACTCAGAACGGCTTCCTCCTGATACCTTAGTTTCTTGAACCCGTGGGGCACATACATGCCCTCCAGTTCCGATGGGCGATTGAGTTCGGCTTGAAAGTACTCGTACAGGAATTTGAGGTAGAGCTCATAGGGCGTGAAGTGGGCGTAGGGCGATTTGTTGACGATCGTGTCTTCATACGGTTTGGAGACGTCGACGGCCACCGCCCAGAGTTCATTGAACTTCTGGATGGCGAAGTCGTAATCAGATCGGTTCTTGAGTTCGACGTTGAACTCAAGATTGTCCTGCAGTCCTGACTGGGACAAGTTACTTGAACCGGTGATCACACGGCCTTTGTCCCAGTGGCCAACCACACATGACATGATATAAACTTTTGCGTGCAGGTTTGCAGAAGGGTGTGCCCTGATTTCGAGCTTGCCCGACCGAATCCATTCGGCAAACTTGTGAATGCCGGTTTCGATTTCGGCGGTATCAGGCGACTTTTCCAGCTCGGCAAGCACATCTTTGGGCACTTGGTCTTTTGCTGAAGCGTGGGATTCCAGATATAGTTCGCCTTTTTCTTTGGCCTTTTCGAGGAGTTCATAGGCTGTACGGTCCGTTTGAAGTCCGACGAGTATGCGCACCCTTTCGACTTTTTCCAAGGCTGGGTAGAGCTTGTAAAAACCACTGATGAAGAAATATCCCACCAAACAGTCGAAGTATTGAGTGCCGTGACCGAGCAAGACCTCAAAGCGGTCACGCAAACTCTTGCCGGGTTCGTTCGTTATAAAGGTCAGGTCAGAAGACATTCCGAGGAAGGCTCCTCTTAATTAACGTGCTGACTTGCAGGGTATTCGCGGGTAGACAGATACGTCAAACAATATAAGAAATCAATCGGCT
>CAZVXJ010000533.1:0-1776 GCA_964631675.1 uncultured Alphaproteobacteria bacterium | reverse complement strand
GAACGAAGCCCGGTTGATTTGTATCGGACAATACTTCGGATCGACGTTGCACGGAGGCGCGTATTCGCGGAAACGGGCGGATCACAAATCATTCTTTCGCCGGTTGGAAGCAAGGCTTTGGCGATCGGCGCATTAATGGCAGCACTCGAAAGAACTTTTACTGTAATGTATGTGGAGTCAATTACGTACTCGGTTGATTTTGGTCGTGTGGACGTCGTAAGGGATCAAGCACAAGGCCAGATAGTCCACGTTTGGCTTCGCGGCGAAGCATATGGATCCCAGAGCATGGAGGCAACAACGAATGAAACCGAATAACAAAAACAGACAAGCAATTCCGACTGCGTATGGCACAGGGCTAATAGCGTTGGACGCAGTCGTAAACGAGAATTCGAC
The DNA here is from genome assembly GCA_964631675.1 of uncultured Alphaproteobacteria bacterium. Taxonomy (GTDB): domain Bacteria; phylum Electryoneota; class RPQS01; order RPQS01; family RPQS01; genus CAZVXJ01. The sequence goes on along the minus strand of CAZVXJ010000533.1, from coordinate 1,383 downwards.
AGAGCCAATTCGCTACTATACCGGCGGCACATGTGGAAATGTTCTTTTGGCGCTCACGTTTCTCGGGTGGTCGTCAGGGCCAATTGCTCGCCTCGGTTCAGATTCAGCAGCGGATTCAATTGTCAGCGACTTGAAACACTGGAAAGCTAAACTTCAATACTTACATCAGGATGATGGAGATGGCACTCCTATCATCATTCACAAAATATCAAGAAACCGATCAGGGCAGTCCGTTCATAGCTTTTCTTGGCGATGTCCGATATGTGGCAACCGCTTTCCACCTTATAAGCCAGTGCTGGCTTCCACAGCGGAAGCGGTGTCAAAGAGGATTAAGAAGGTTGACGTTTTCTTTTTTGATCGAGTGTCACGTGGCGCATTAATCTTGGCCCGAGCCTGCGAGGAGAATGGCGCAGTTGTAGTCTTTGAGCCGATTAGTGTCGGCAATCCCATTTTGTTCCGAGAGGCTTGTCAGATCGCGCACGTAGTAAAGTATTCCCACGAGCGAATGTCCGAATCGCCGACGGAATTGGACGAATCGAAATCAGTCCGGCTTCACATTGAGACCCAGGGGGAACATGGCCTCCGATATCGAACACGCAAGCCAGGGAAAAGTTTTGGGGCTTGGAACACTTCAGAAGCGCTTTCGATCGAAAATGTGAGAGATAGTGCAGGCGCTGGGGATTGGTGCACGGCAGGGATTATCTCGCAAATTGCTTGTCGCGGGTTGGCCGGCTTGGATAAGTGCAATGGCGATGAGATTCGGAAAGCCGTGCAATATGGTCAGGCGCTTGCTGCATGGACATGTACATTTGATGGTGCTCGTGGAGGGATGTATGCCACATCAAGAACTGCGTTCGCTGCCCAAATCAAAAGAATTCTCCAGGGCGAGGAAAGCCGCGGTCGCATGATACTTCCATTGCAGAAGAAATTCGACAGTGCCTTTGCCTCGATCTGCGCCTCGTGTAAACCGGCTAAGGGGCGGGAGAAACACAAGTCAAAACGCCGAAGTGGATGAGTTCGCAACCGAATGGTTCAGCACTTGCTCCGTCAGCGCTGAGCTACCGCATCAATGAGCGCACATATTGTCTGGCGAATATGAGATGGAAGTATTGGCCATGCGTCGATGATCCGTTTAAGGTTCAATTCGCAGTTGTGAATGACAGTAGATGACGAATCTTGACTTGTGAAGGCGTTGGCGCGCTGCCCCGGCGCTGCCAAAAGCATACCTGTATTTCGTAAATCATTGCCCGATAACGGAGTTGGACTTTCAGTCTGCGGGTTCGATTCCTGCGGCGCTACTCGACGAATCAGCGGAGCACACTTATTTGGTGAACGCCATCTTGCGGAAAGAGATGTTGATAGTGCTCCCGCATCTCTTCGGTG
>CAZVXJ010000532.1:0-1783 GCA_964631675.1 uncultured Alphaproteobacteria bacterium | reverse complement strand
CCTGTTTTTCTTGCGCATAGAATCAGACCTATGAGGTCCCATTCATTTTATGGATGCTTGACAAAACCAAAAACATTGCGTATCATGTTGTCGCCCTTGATTTGCTTGCTGGCTTATTCTACTAACTTAGGGAGATTGTCATGTTTGTTCGCAGGTTCTTGACGTTGATCGGGGGGGGGGTAATTCTCAGCGCGATCTTTTTGCATTTCGGCTGCCAGAGTGAGCCGCCCGCCCCCATCAGCAGTGATCCTTTAACGGAGTCCATCGGCGACTCCAGAGGAGATGATGGTCCACTCTATACACGCCCGCTTCCGGTGGAGGAGATTCCACCGGAATTTCGTTTTTCGGGGGATTGGGAGCGCGTGCGTGAGTGGGTGTATGAGTTGAGTACGGATGATTTGCAAAGGTACAATATCATCCCCAGCCGCGGCGCCGATCCACGCGCCGATGTGCCGCAGGAATATCCGAATCGCGAAGAGGTCGTCGATAAAATGCTTCGTATCGGGCTTAGGAATGCAGGAGTTGAGATTGGCGGAGATCAAAGTGATTGGCTTTTGCGAAACGCCAACACCGAGGAGGGTGCGCTGATGTTCGGACGAGCGAATGCGGATGGTCCGGAGTGGGGATGGAAATCTGCACGCGATGGCCTTGATACACCGTGTATCGCTGGAATTGCTTTTGCGGAGAAGATTTACTTGTGGTGGAACAGCGGCTCCACAAGCAATTCGGTCTTGCCATGGAATTCCAATCCCGACGATGCCCCCTATGATCACCGCATCGCAGTAAACGGAAACGTCAAAGTGCCGGCATCGAAGATGAATTATGAATTGTGCGAGATTCAGCTTAGATTCCTGTCCGAAACTGAGCCGGACGGGAGGTTCTTGAATGGAACGTCGATCGAATCGTCTCGCACAGGATATGTCAGAGGATTCAAAGACGAAGGGGGCGAAAACATTCGCTCCGATTCGCTCAGTGGCTTGCCGTGGTGGAGTCGGACCATTCACGGCGATTGCGCAACGGGGACATGCCAGAACTGTGATGCACTGGTTGATCAATCCAACAATATACTTCCTCCGGCTCGTTACCTTCTGCGGGGTGCCGATGTCATGGACTCGCACTGGGATTGGATTGAAACGCCTGCCACATGGTGGGACACAACCGAAACCAGTAGAACCTGGTACCGCAGTTTTACCGAGACAACCTGCTGGCCGCCAAGTAACTGCTGTACGAGGCTGCCGATTTCAGGCGACTCCTGCTTTTTCGGAAATGGAACCGATCAAAATGCGGCGTGGGATCAAGATTCGTCTGGAGTCGACGACCCAGAGAATTACAGCTACACTAACGCGACGACTCCAACTTGGGCAACGGCAAACATTACCCGTCGCGTCGAGTACAGAAATGCGGCATTTGTCGCTGAAAGCGACAATGATTCTGTCGGTGGCTGGATGAACCAGACGATTTACAGCTCGGCGAACATCAATGGGCCGTTTGGATACCTCACCCATGATGGTGTAACGGCTCCCGGAACACACAGCACCTCCGGAAACTCGCAGGACATCACGATCAACATTGCACGGGCGGACTCATCTTCGTGGCTTGGAAAGTTCTTGCAAATCGGTGCCAGGCCGTTTTGGCGCACGAACATAAAGAAGAACAGTTCGGTTCTTCGCTACTACTTGCAGTTGGCTCATTCAGGGCAGCAGGCGTGTTCGGGCTCTCCGCCAACAGTGTGCAACGATTTCGACACTAATCCGAATCAGGGCCGACCCAATCCCTTCTATTG
>CAZVXJ010000531.1:0-1804 GCA_964631675.1 uncultured Alphaproteobacteria bacterium | reverse complement strand
GTACAACAGGCAAAGTGAGTCCACCCATGGTGATCCAGTGCGGCTCACTCACATTGCCACATATTAGACGGCGTTCAAGTGGCAATTCCTCCATAGCCCGGATGGGCGAGTCGTTTGCAGCAACAATTGCCGTTGGATTGAATTCGGAAGTGAGGATATCGTAAATCTCACCTGCTCGAACTTCCATACCGGCAGTCGAAATCTGCACGACCAGCAGGTGCTCGTACTTGTCAATAATCAATCCTGGCAAGCCGTCCGATTCGCCATACACCATGCGACAGTTATCAGCATTACCGCCAAACAATCTGCGTCTGAAATCAAAAGCAGCTCTGATTCTGACTCGCAAAAAGTCAGTTCCTGTAACCAGTGGACCTCGCGCAAGCAGGCGAACGGCAATCAGGCTATGGGGATTAAGATAGCCGATCCCAATCAGAGTCCCGCGGGAATCACAAACACGTACAGCAGAGCCTGCAGGAATCGACTGGAATCCGTCCATGAGTTCATTCGAGAATACCCACAAATGACCGTCACGGAGTCGGCGGTCCGCGCCTGCTTTCAGCATTACCCGAGCGTACGAGTCAATGGCTGTGGCATTCATTTCAAAACTTTGTCCGAAAGACAATTGAACATATGAACATATCTTTGATTTTTCAGTCTAAGGTATTATATTCGTTATTCCGATGAAAATCGGGGAATGACGGCATTTGCAATCCATCTGTCTCGATTTGAACCGTGCTCGAACGCTTGAGTCATTCACGAATTTGAGTTTGCCTTCTCCGGCTGAATGCTAACATTTTGTCACGAACACGATCGCCAAGAATTTCTCTTGAGATTGAAATTATTGTGGAGTTAAGTTGAAGAAAACCGAAACGTCGAGAGCATATCGTCGTATTGAGAAAGATTGGGAAGAGTTCTGGGCCGAATTCTGGAGAATTCGATTGGTCGGCAATGACGATGCGGTTGTTTGGAAGAATCAGCAGGTCGTCGATTTTCTCTGGGAGGTGTTGGCGCTGAAATCAGGTATGCGCGTACTAGACTTGGGCTGCGGTGCAGGTTTTCAAGCCATCCTGATGGCCGAGCGTGGAATTTGCGTCCACGGTATCGACATTTCAAAGAAGTTGATCGATCACGCAGCGAAAACGGCCCTCAAGCGAAAGCTCCCTGCCACTTTTGCGCAGGGCGACATGCGCAAGATACGTTCGACCGCCGAGTATGATCGTGTTGTTGTGCTTGGAATGAGTTTTGGGTTCGGAAGCGACCGGGAGAATATCAGCACCTTAGATAATATCTTTCGTGCATTGAAACCCGGCGGCCGTGCAGTTTTGACAGGACAACATCCGTACAGCGCCTCCAACTACACGGGCCCTGAATGGATGGAAACTCCTGAAGGCTTTCTCGTTCACAAGGGCCATTTTGACGCGATGACTTGCCGCCTGGGTGGTCGGTGGGAGTTAGTACGGCCCGATGGCACCATCGTAACAGAAGGCGAGAACCCCGAGTCCGAAGGCGTCCGTTGCTACTCCGTACCGGAGCTAAGCGGATTGCTCGCAAACGCCGGATTCAGAAACGCGCGTTTCTACGGTTCGTGGTTCCTTCCTCCTCCACCACTTGAATGGTACTCGCCGGAAATGATCACGGTGGTAGACAAGCCAGCCCGATCCAAGAAAGAATGATGACAGACATTTCAACAGGCATTCAATCTAAGAACTCGGTTTCCCTGGGACCGCTTAGACTCGATTCGCCGGCTGTATTGGCACCGCTCGCAGGCTACACTGATTCGGCCATGAGGCGCACGGCGCGCCGT
>CAZVXJ010000530.1:0-1807 GCA_964631675.1 uncultured Alphaproteobacteria bacterium | reverse complement strand
GACAATTCCGACTCCATTTGGAGTGAAGCCGCTCCGTTACTTTGATTTCATTGCCTCCGGCAGATTTCACCTGGATGTTGAGGAAGAACTCTCTGAGCGTGTCCTGCCGTATATGGCGAATACGCATACCGAGTCGACATACGGCGGCCGTCTGATGACGGACTACTATCTCCGGTCTTTCAAGCGGATTAAGCAGTACGTGAGAGCGGCTGAAGACGACGTGGTCATCCCCGTTGGGTCGGGATCGACTGGTGCCATCAATCGCATCATTCATGTATTGGGTCTGCGCGTTCCATGTCAATTGGACGAACGCTTCGGCTGGAGCAATTCGATTCCGACAGCCGAACGCCCGGTGATTTTCCGATCCATGATGGAGCACCACTCGAATGATATAGCTTGGCGTGAAACTATCGGCGAAACGGTTTATATCCAGTTTGATGCCGAAGGCAGAATCAGTGTGGCGGATCTTCATGCCAAACTGGACATGTACAAGGATCGGCGCTGGAAAATTGGCACATTCAGCGCCGCCTCTAACGTGACTGGCATACTAAACGATTGTCACGGCCTCGCGCGCGCATTGCACGAGCATGATGCTTTGGCTTTTTTTGATTTTGCCGCCGCAGGACCCTACGTGGACATTGACATGCATCCCGCGAATGATACTCTTGCTTTTTTTGACGCCATATTTTTCTCTGTGCACAAGTTCCTCGGCGGCCCGCGAGCACCCGGGATGCTCATTGCGAATTCAAAGTTGTTTACAAATCGAGTACCGGTTGAACCCGGCGGAGGCACGGTATTGTATACATCACCGTGGGATCACCGCTATCTGAGTTCGATAGAGCACCGGGAAACGGGTGGAACGCCACCTATTGTACAGAGCATTCAGGCCGGACTCGCATTCGACCTGAAGCACGCAATAGGGATTGATCGTATTGATCAGATCGAGACGAGCTACCTTGAACGGGCCAAAAAAGAGTGGATTGCAAATCCCAACTTGATCGTACTTGGAAATACCACCGTGAAGAGATTAGGCGTCGTGTCCCTAATATTCCGGAGTGTACACCACAACCTCGTTGCGACGCTCATGAATGATCTCTACGGCATTCAAGTTCGCGGTGGATGCATGTGTGCCGGACCATATGGACATTTGCTTCTCGCGATTGACCGCGAGCATTCCGAGGAGATTCGATGCCGGCTCGATCAGGGTCATATCGGTGAAAAACCGGGTTGGGTGCGCATCGGTTTTTCGCCCACGGTTTCAGAGGAGGAGTTTCAGGCTGTACTTGAAGCAGTGGATGAGATTTCCAAGAACGGCAGAAACTATGAATCTAAATATCGCCTGTCGGATGCCACGGGAGAGTGGAGCTGGGCGGGTTAGTCAACCGGGTTACACAGTGAATGTCTGGGGAAGTGCCCGGCAAACGAGATACAGCGGGTTTGGTCTATCAGACCCGTTTTCGTTTTCTGGATTCGCAATGCCGATCTTACTTAATCTGAACTAATGTTCATTTTGCAGATAAGGTCCGGGGTGCGTATCTTTGGGCATAAGGAGTTTGTCACTGAGTATTACTTAACGCCTGCCAAACGCGTCCCATGAGTATTGAACACTGGAGGAATCAGATTGATGCAATTGACGAGGCTCTGGTTAGGCTTATCAACGAGCGTGCCCGCTGTGCCCGCATGATCGGTTACCTGAAATCAGAAAAAGGTCTGGCCATAGTTGATACGAAACGTGAAAACGAAATTTTTGAGCACGTGGCCCGGATCAATGCCGATGCCAGCGTGACCCGCACGCAGATCAGCGAGA
>CAZVXJ010000529.1:0-1808 GCA_964631675.1 uncultured Alphaproteobacteria bacterium | reverse complement strand
TCAAATGTGTCAACTATAATGGCCCCTGAGCCCGGATCGACCGAAGCTTGGCCCGAAACGTATATTCAGCCAATTGCTTCAACTGCGGCACTAAACGGCAAGCTGGACATTGCCCCGGCTTTGAGACGCTTTATCATCACTGCTCCCTCTTGCATTTACGACAAGTGAGATTGCAGTAAAAGTCGACTGCTTTTCAAATGTTATCGGAGATGAACTATTCTTGCGTCGGGTGAAGAGATTGTTTCACGACACCAAAATGCTCGCAAACGTTGCGCCAAAGGTCATAGGGCCAACGAACGAATTCTGGACTCTGATATGCTTTGCTCATAGAGCAGGCGGCCGGAAGATCGTCGAATACGATTCGGAGTTCATGTTCGATTCTCTCACTTTTCGACGTACATGAATGAGTCGCGTAGAACTATTGTCAACCCACGATTGTCGGCACGATTGGATCGAGTCATGCTGGAGAATTCAACAGAAATCATTGGTCTCACCCGAGACGAATGTCGCCTGCGACAGCGGCGACTGATTGAAGGATTGCAACGGGATGGAATTGACAAGATCTTGATCGCCGATCGCCGACATGTTTACTATTTTAGTGGTTACTGGGGCGCTTCTCATCATGTGCCGCTGATGATTCTCACCAAGGATGGGGTCTCTCATCTAGTGCTTCCGATCCAGGTCGCCACTGAGCAATTGGCGGCGGAGTCCGTATCGCTCTACGAATCGCATCACCTAGGAACATTGATTGATGACGAGTTCGGTGCAGCACTTAGGCCGCTCGAGACCGAACTGCAGAAGCCCGGCGTCGTGGCGACCGATCTCCCCGGATTGGCGCCCATTCTTAAATCGCCAATTAGGCAAGCGTCGCCTCTGATTCTTGAAGTGCGGCGGGCCAAAGAGAAGGATGAAGTCGCACTGATTCGTTGTGCAATCCGAGCTTGTGAGGCAGCGTACGCGCGTGCTGCCGTGTTCGCGCGCCCGGGCATTCGCGAAATCGATGTGTACGCGGAAATGCTGTCGGCGGCCATAAAAGAACTGGGCGAGCCCATCGGTGAACTCGGCAACGACTTTCAGGCGGGCACTCCGGGAGGCCCTCCGCGAAAGCGAGAGATCAGGCGTGGAGAATTGATGCCGCTGGACGTGTCCGTTTCTGTTCGCGGCTATCGTTGTGACTTGTGTCGGACCTTTGCCATCGGAGGCGAGCCAACGCGTGACCAACTGGAGGCTGCTCAGCTCGTAGAAAACGCGCTACGATATGTGGAGGATAATGCTCGTATTGGCATCAGTTGCCGTCAGCTCTTCGACGACGTTAGTAAACAACTTGACGGCAGGCATGGTTGGCAATTCTTTCATCACTTGGGGCATGGTATTGGCCTCAGTCCACACGAAGCGCCTCGACTCAATCCATTTTGGGACGATTACTTGAAAGCTGGTGATGTGTTTACCGTAGAGCCTGGGCTTTACGGAGAATCGCTACGTGCAGGTGTAAGAATCGAACAGAATTACTGGATATCTCCTGATGGCATCTGCCGGCTTTCAAGCTATCCAACGGAGTTGTCATAGCAGAAATGTCCTTCTGAATTAGTTTCCGAAGCACTCGTCCAACTGCTGCCATTCGATTGTAGGGCAATCGGCTACGCCCGCATATTTTTCGATCGATGCCAAATCTTTGAAGCCGCTGCCAGTAATAAGACAGACGCTTACCTCATTGCCGCTAATTTCACCAGTGGCGGCAGCCGCCAGGGCGCCCGCAACTGAAACAGCCCCCGCCGGCTCACAAAAAATACCTTCCTCGCGGGCAAGAC
>CAZVXJ010000528.1:0-1812 GCA_964631675.1 uncultured Alphaproteobacteria bacterium | reverse complement strand
CCGATCCGAGCCGCGAGTTATGGCGAGCATGCGCTTGAGGCTGTGGTTAAGAACATCACGATTCTTCGCCCCAGCTACTTCATGGAAAACTGGGCGTCGGTGATCGGCGCGGCGAAGGCAGAGGGAGTTCTTCCGACATTCATCGCGCCTCAGGCCAGGGTTCCAATGATCTCAACCAAGGATATCGGCAGGATCGGGGCGGAACATCTGATTGCCGGCGGACGAGGCAAACAGATCGTGGAACTGGCAGGTCCGGCAGAGTACAGCCCGGAGGAGGTTGCTTCAGCCCTCGGTCAGATCTTGGGGAAAACGGTCACGCCTCAACAGGCGCCGCTAAGTGCGGTAGTCCCGACGTTCAAATCCTTCGGGTTTTCAAACGAAGCAGCCGGATTGTTCGAGGAGATGTACAGCGCTTTCTGTAAGGGCTCGATTGGATACGAACATCCTGCCAAGCTGGTACGGGGTACGGTCACGCTGTATGAGGCGTTACGCCGGATGGTGTGACGAAGGCATCATGACGACAGCCGCCGGGATTCGTCAAAAAGTGCTTGGTGTTCATCAGGCGGACACATGAGTCACCGGTCATGAATGAACGAGCGCTGATGGTCGAGATCTTTTCCGATGTGATCTGTCCCTGGTGCTATGTGGGCAAGCGGCGATTTGAACGAGCATTGTCGCAGATAGAGAAACAGGTGAAGCCTCGTGTGGCGTGGAAGCCGTTCCAGTTGAATCCGACGATGCCGAAGGACGGGATGGATCGCAGGATCTATTTGGAAACCAAGTTCGGTAGTGTAGGTGTTTTCGACGAGATGGAGCAGCGTCTGTTGGAGGCCGGAAGGGTCGAGCAGATACGGTTTGCATTTGAGAAGATTGCAAGAACACCGAACACCTTCCCGGCTCATCGGTTGATTTGGTATGCCGGACAACGAGGTTGTCAGGACGTGATGGTCGAACGGCTGTTCAGAGGCTATTTCGAAGAAGGCCTTGATATCGGGTCGCTCCCGCTGCTGGTTGAGTTGGCCGATCGATCAGGGTTGAGAGTGAGCGAATTTCTCATGAGCGAAGAGGGAACTGCGGAGGTCAAAGCCGAAGAGTCGATCGGTCATCGGTTGGGCATTCGCGGAGTGCCCTACTTTGTGATCGATAGGAACTATGGGATCTCCGGTGCGCAGCCTGTGGAAGTCTTCGTCGCTGCCATGGAAAAAGTTCGGCCCGACCTATTTATCGCTGCCGACTCCTAACAGGTTGCGGGAAAACTCGATTTGTGTGCTTCGACAGGCTCAGCACGAACGGGAAAAGCTCAGTAAATTCAATGATCGCTCCGTTCGTCCTGAGGCTCTCGAAGGGTGAACGGAGGGTTTTTCCGCAAGCTGCTAATCGACGGGAGATGACTTATGTCGGTCCAAGTGTATGGTTGCAACCATGTGGTGATCGAGGTTACCGACGCCAAGAAAGCGGTGAGGTTCTATCAAGATGTGTTTGGCTTGAAGATGCTACGGGGCGGCGAGGGAGCCGTTTGGTGCAAGCTCGGCGAGCATCAGTTCATGGCCATCTTCGAGGTAGATGAGTTGCAACCGGATCGTACGAAGCATTTCGGCCTCATGGTCCGCGACGCAAAGCAAATCCAAGAAGTACGCAAGAAACTGACCAAGAAGTACAAGTTGAAGCTCCATCCGGACTTTCGTTGCGACTTTCGTGACCCATGGGGCAATCGCATCCAAGTCGGCGACCTCAGCGATGAATCGTTGGTCTGGCTTCTCCCTTATCAGGAGGTGGGGAAAGCCGGGATTGTGTTCAAAACAAAAACCAAAT
>CAZVXJ010000527.1:0-1821 GCA_964631675.1 uncultured Alphaproteobacteria bacterium | reverse complement strand
ATCGCAGTGAGCTATGAGCAGAATGGGGCAAGTGCGCTGAGCATACTCACCGAGCCGGTGCATTTCGGTGGAGAACTGTCGAACATTGCACGAGCCAAGAGCGTGACGCGAATACCGATCCTGCGTAAGGATTTTCTGTTCGACGAGTATCAGATTTACGAATCGAGAGCTATCGGCGCTGATGCCATACTGTTGATCGCAGCCATGCTTGAACGCGGGCAATTGAAAGACCTTGTTCAGGCGAGTGAGGAACTTGGACTGGGAGTATTGCTTGAAATCCACGAAGAACGTGAACTGGAAAAATGTGTGGATTTGTCCAACGTGATCTGGGGAGTGAATCACCGAAATCTATCCACGCTGGCAATCAATACCGATGTTTCAAAGGAGTTGTTTCCGCTGCTTCCCGCGGGTTCACTAAAGGTCGCTGAAAGTGGAATTGAATCGGGCGGTGATCTGAATAAAATGCGAGAGCGTGGTGCACATGCGGTGTTAATAGGCACCTCCCTCATGAAGTCCGATAATCCGGGCGAAGCGCTGGCCCGCCTGCTGGCATGACGTGGATCAAACTCTGTGGCATGGTGCGGCCCGAGGATATCCAATTCGCCTATGAGCTTCAGGTTGAGGCCGTAGGACTCGTGATGGTCCCCGGAACTCCGCGCGCCCTCTCGATTGACGAGGCGATACCGCTTGCCGCGATTCCGCGCGGCGAAAGCAAACTTGTACTTGTATTTCAGAATCACGATTGGAAAAGCGCTCGGCAGGCCATCTCTATCTTGAATCCGGATATGCTGCAGTTTCATGGACCCGAGTCAGCCCAATTCTGCATGTCTTTCAGCAAGCCATACATCAAAGCTACCCGACAGTCGGACGCTGCGAGCATGAACGAGTTGAAGACTCATAACCAAGCGGAAATGTGGATGATTGATTCGCCCGATGCGTGGGTATTGCTACCGGAGGCTATCATGTTGAATCAACCGATACCGATCATTACCGCAGGCGGCCTTACGGTCGCCAATGTCGCTTCGCGCCTTCGCAGAATGAACCCGTTTGGTGTAGATGTGAGCAGGGGGATCGAAGAAAGTCCGCGCAAAAAGGACCGCGAATTAATGAAACAGTTTGTTGCGACCGTTCGAGGATTTCATGCATAATAGCTACTCACTTCCCGATGCACGCGGCTACTTTGGCGCATACGGAGGTCGCTATATTCCCGAGACACTTGTGTATTGCTGTGATGAACTGGAACGGGCATACGCCGAAGCACGACAGGATCCGGTGTTTCAACAGCGATTGCAGCATCATCTATCGACATTCGCAGGTCGCCCAACACCGCTTTACTTCGCGAAGCGGCTCAGTGCGATGCTTGGCTTTAAGGTATATTTGAAACGCGAAGATCTTTTGCATACAGGTGCGCATAAGATCAACAATGCGCTTGGACAAGCGCTGCTAGCACAGCGACTCGGAAAGTCTCGTATTATTGCCGAAACCGGGGCCGGGCAGCACGGTGTGGCTACGGCTACGGTCTGCGCGCGCTTTGGCCTGCAATGCGTGGTGTACATGGGCGAGAAGGACATGGAGCGGCAGGCGCCGAATGTTGGTCGCATGCGATTGCTGGGTGCCGAGGTGCGATCAGTGACGGCAGGGACTCAGACCTTGAAGGATGCCACCAGCGAGGCCATACGGGATTGGGTGACAAACGTCCGGGACACCTTCTATTTAATTGGCAGCGTCGTCGGGCCGCATCCCTATCCGATGATGGTGAGAGACTTTCAGCGCGTGATCGGGGAAGAGACTCGTGCACAAATCACTTCCCAACGTATTCCT
>CAZVXJ010000526.1:0-1830 GCA_964631675.1 uncultured Alphaproteobacteria bacterium | reverse complement strand
GTCGACGGCCGGGTCTCTGCCAATCGCTTCAGCGACTCTACATTGACTGCAGAACCGGAGAAGTAGTTCATCGCTTGACGGAATTTTTCGCTCGGCGAAAAGATGTCGGATTCGGTCACGGCTTCTGTGCCAAGGCCTGGTTGGGTGAAAAGATCTCCGCAGAACAAGGTCTTCGTATGCAGATCGAACATTAGGCCCGACTCCCATCCGTGTGGAAGATGCGGAGTATCGATCCAGCGCAGCGTGTGTTTTCCTAAGCTCAGTTCTTCACCGTCCTTGAGCACGCGCGGCGGTCGATCCGACATGTCATTGATCGATGTCATCGCGGCAATTCTGCTGCACACAGGCTGGACATGTGGTGCTTGCGCAAGGAACTCATTGAGCGCACCGCATTCATCCGATTCGACATGGGAAAATCCAATGAACTTGAGATTGCTCAACGGGACGACCTTCTCAATCGCTTGAGAAATCAGAGGGAACATTCGCCGTGGGCCGGTATGGAACAGAAGCGGCTCGTCATCGAGAATCAGGTATTGATTGAAGGTGAAACCACCCGGTATTACATCTGGTGGCAACGGAGTGTTGATGCGAAAGATTCCATCTGCGATTTCAACGATGTTGGTTTTGGATTCTATGTTGGTGATCATTGACGTCCTTCCTCGCCGCGAGCGCACAAACTTTAACACACCGCTTTCGGTGGCAACTTCTTGTCAGTTGTCAGCGGAAGCAATCAAACCGCGCGTTTAATGCTGAATCGCAGTCAAGCCATGATAATTGGGCGATTGCGACTGGGGAGACACACAGATGCGGGCAATGGTATTCGAGGGCAAACTGCCGCTGGTAGAGCGCGAGTTGCCTGTGCCGACACCTGCCGGCGGGCAGATTTTGATCAAAGTCGAAGCATGCGGCGTCTGCAGAACCGATCTGCACATTGTCGACGGCGAGCTGCCTAATCCCAAGTTGCCGCTTATTCTCGGGCATGAAGTAGTCGGGCGGGTCGTGGAGAGCAACATGGACACGTTCGGCTTCCATGTCGGCCAACGTGTGGGCGTACCCTGGCTTGGACACGCAGATCTCACATGCCGATACTGTGCCGAAGAGCGCGAGAACCTCTGCGACAATCCTCTCTTCACAGGCTACAGCCTGGATGGCGGCTATGCAGAATACGTCGCTGCAAGCGCGCAGTTCTGCTTTCCGGTGAACGAGGCGTATTCAGCCCAAGAATCGGCTCCATGGTTGTGCGCCGGACTGATTGGTTGGCGTTCCCTAAAAGCCACGGGCGACGCCGAGAAGCTCGGCATCTACGGCTTCGGTGCAGCAGCGCACTTAATCGCGCAAGTAGCAATGTTCCAGGGACGCGAAATCTACGCCTTCACAAGACCCGGCGACAACGACGGTCAAGAATTCGCACGGCAGATTGGCTGCCGATGGGCAGGCGGCGCAGATCAGCTGCCGCCGGATGAACTCGACGGAGCAATCATCTTTGCTCCGGTCGGCGCCCTCATCCCCGCCGCTCTCAAAGCTTGCGGCAAGGGCGGAGTGGTCGTGTCGGGCGGCATCCACATGAGCGACATTCCGTCGTTCCCTTACGAGCTGCTCTGGGGAGAACGGCAGGTGAAGTCGGTCGCAAACCTGACGCGCAAGGATGCCGAAGAGTTTCTCTCCATCGCCCCTCTAGTGCCGGTGAAATCGATAGTTCAGCCGTACCCGCTCGTTCGGGCAAACGATGCATTGGACGACTTACGGGCCGGGCGCGTCACAGGCGCCGCCGTACTGGTCGCATCCTGAGATTGGTTCTGTTTAGCCGTCTTCCATGCACGCGCCAGGCTG
>CAZVXJ010000525.1:0-1833 GCA_964631675.1 uncultured Alphaproteobacteria bacterium | reverse complement strand
TTTGGTTTCGATCTCAATCTGGTCGACATCATCATAGATAACAATTTTGTTCTTTCCTGATTTGCCCTGGAATGTAATCGAGTTCTGTGCATCATCGATGGAGAGAATATGTCCGTTCTTGCTTTCTATGTTGACGGTTTCATCATCTCCGTTCAACTGAATTCTGTGGCCGTGCGCAGGACCGGGACCACCGTTGATGGAGAGTTCGATCCGGTTTTGCTTGTCGGAAATGAACAGATGGTGTTCTTTGATGCTGGCCAGTTCGCAGGTGCCTTTGACATCTCTCATTTCGAGTTTATGTCCACCAAAGGTCTCGAGCCCAATGCCAACCGCAGAGGGATCGGTCAGCTTCAAATCGGTCATTGCCAACGAGTGTCCCAAAACGGATTTTAGTTCTATGTGGCAAGGCAATCCCTCTTCCATCGTGAGGCAATGTCCAAGCTCAGTCTTTGCCTCTATTCCGCTGGGTGGAATACCAAGCGCGCCCATGGCTGCATCTATAGCCGCACCTTTTGCCAGCTCGCCGATGCTCTTGCCTTTTGCCAGACTCAGCGCGATCCCGGTGATTGCTGCTCTCTTGTCTTTCAATACCGCACCCACAGTGCCTGCCTTGTCGGCTTTCCATGACTTGGCAAGGTCAGACTCGGCCATTTTCTTTACTTGTGCGGCTGCTTCCTTTTTCAAGTATGTTTTTGCGTCCTCGCAGGCCTGCTGAGGATCAGACCATGCTTCCACGGCGGCGTCGGCCACGGCCTGGGCGGCATTGGAAGCCTTGTCAGTAAGTTCTGAAGCGCGAGCCGCCAAATCGCCTTTCACCAGTTGAAAATAGTGATTGTCCTTTGTATTGAGCTTGATGTGGTTGCCAAGTTCCTCTGCGCCGTCCGCCATTTTCATCACTTCACCGCCGCCGGTACTCAGCGTAATGTGTGCGCCCTTGTCATCGAACATAAGCCGATGCTGATAGGGTGTATAGATGACGTTTTGTATCCGGTCACCGGGCTTCAGTGGCGGCATGTTTTCCTGATTGTAGAGCCTGCCGGTAATCACGGGACGGTCGGGATCGCCCTCTTGAAACTCGACGATGACTTCATCTCCGATCAGCGGATGAAACTGAATACCGTGATGTTTGCCCGCGTAAGGATGGCTGACGCGAATAAAAGCCGACGTACGATCGTCTTTCGTGCCTGAACGATCCCAGTGGAATTTGACTTTAGCGCGGCCCAAGTCGTCCATAAAGAGTTGTTCACCGCTCGGTCCTGTGACGGTAGCCGTCTGAATTCCCTGAGCAATTGGCTTGGGTGTCGTGAGCTTAGGATGGAAAATCACATCGGCAGGAATGCACTCGAATGAATTGGAGTAGTTCGCTTGCTGCGCGCCGCTGAGGCTTGCATCAGTACCACTGTGGCTCACCGACGTGACCAGATACTTGCCATTGAGCTCGTCCCGGTCATGCTCTCTAAGTTCAAATTGGAATCCAGCAGTAAAGGAACGACAATCACTATTTCCACGCAGGGTCTTGCGGCGAATCTCGTATTGCTGCAATCTGCGTTCGGCCAGCATGTCGCCATGACCCTGTTCAAAGAAACCGCCCGGCCACGAATAGTCTTCATACTTCTCCGGGCCATTTCCAGTCTTGGCGGATTCAATGAAACCCGGTATCTTGTAATTGAAATCACGCAGTGAGACCTTTGATGTGATGACATCCTGTGTCCACGCAATCTGCGTCACGGTTTCTTCGAGTTGGGGAACCATGGATGTCGGGTCACGAAACCGGAGTGAGTTGACCGGCGACATGGATTGGTTAGCGACCTGCCCGTTGTCGCTGAAGATGAT
>CAZVXJ010000524.1:0-1837 GCA_964631675.1 uncultured Alphaproteobacteria bacterium | reverse complement strand
AGCCGGATGTTGCAAAGCCGGCGATAATGGAACACGCCAAGACGTCCAGGAGCACGTGTGCGAACGCCTCGTAATCTTGCTCATGGTCGAGAGTCGGCCTGGTCGAAGGTTGGCGTTCGCGCGGTTAAGCGCGTGATAGTGTCAAGAAATTGTTCCTGACGTTCCTGACGCCCTTGTATCTGAGGATCGCCGGACGGGCGCGAGTGATTCAACCATCAAAAACCCGGGCTTTCTCCCGCTACAGTGCATCCGTTTGTTCGGCACTATGGCCTAAGTACATCCTCACATCAGCTACAGTCCACCGAGCTGAGTTGGGGGCCTGGGCTCGATCATGGGTTAAGAGTCACTGCTCGCTCCGAGAACGCTTGGGGGCATTCTTCTTATCGTTATACTTCGGCAGTTGGCCATACAGTTCGACATAATGAGCAAAGCATTCGTACTCTGCCCTTGTTATCCTGCCCATGGTGCGTAGGTCGGTTGGGTTTTGTGAGGCTACAGAGCATTTTATCGGCATGACAGAGACGTACAGGATGTGCTCCAACTGGTTGGACTTAGGGAAATCATGGCAAAACCTCTCTGCTCCTCCGTGGCCACCCCCACCCTGAATCGTGTTGTCGAACTGCTTGAGCCGTCCCCGCAGACCAGAAACTGCATTGGTCATTCCAAAGTAGACGATCTCGCGCAGAAAAGAAAACGACTGACCGGCTAGCGATTCCTTGGAGATAGCTAGTGCGTAGATGCCAGGATAGTGAATGTCGACATTGTTGTCTCGTTCGTGCCATGGTCTCCAGGATGCAAAGCACGTGAGAAAAGGGTGTTGGGTTTCGTGGACCATGACGTCCTAACTGTAGTTATTGGGAATAATAGGTGTCGGGCGAATTATAACACCTTTGCTTGCTCATGGACACGCTTCAATTAGCGAATCGAGACTTGCGTGTTGCACGAAATTTTCCGCTATCCGATCGGCACACTACGAACGCGAATGCGACTCGGTGTTACAGACACCACTGCGCCCGCACTGAGTTCAGCGTTGGCGGTCGAGATAACCTGCTTGAGAATTGCGGCTATTTGGTCGCCCTTTAACCGTTCCATGCGAATCCGAATCACGGACGGCGACATTGCGCCTGACACGGCAAGCACTTGATGAAAATCTGAATCGAACGTGACGACAACCGCATTGCGCTGTACGGCCGCATCCAGAATTACATCGTCGTCCGCAGCCGACATTCCCAAGTCGGCGACGTGTTCGGCCACGATGCCAGCAACGGCCAAGTGTTTGATCGTAGTTCGCGGCAAACCCTGATCCAACAGTAGCTTCATGCTGTGTGCAGTTCCACTACACGGTCATCCAGATTGGCCGCGGCGTACTCTAGCGCCTGCCGAATGTCTTCGTCTTCAAGCTCTGGGTATTCGGCTCGAAGCTCTTCGCGATCGGGGTAGGTAGCGAGCGCTTCCAGCACCCGCCGCACGGTGAGCCGCATTCCACGGATGCAAGGTTGGCCGTTGAGCTTTGCCGGGTCAGAAGTAATGCGATCGAAGGTTGTCATGGTTTCAACACCTGATCAAAATGTTGATGATACACGCTTGACTGTGGTACACGGCTGGATCAACCGAGATTCGTTCGTGCCAGTTCATCGTGCAATCTCCGTTCGTTGCTCGGCATTCATTCTAGCAGACGGCAATCGCTGACGCATCGGCGAGTCAAGCAAGCAACTACCCCAAGGTGACCACGGACCGCGGTTTGACCTACAGCCCTTCATTCAGCCCGTGCAAATCATCCGGCACGAATCGCCCATCCTTGCGCAACAGCTTGCCATCGAAGTAGATTTCACCGCCG
>CAZVXJ010000523.1:0-1843 GCA_964631675.1 uncultured Alphaproteobacteria bacterium | reverse complement strand
AGCCAAGGAAAGTCCTTCTTAATAATGCGGAGAAGCTTGAATGTGGTTCGTGCAGAGAATGAAGTAAACGACACTGCGTAGAACGTCGGCTGTAATGCTCGAATCATGTTGAGGTGATAGGTGGGACTATGTATCTGCGAAATATATGTCAACTCTACGTCGGGCATTTGACTTCTCAAGTACGATCCCAGATAAAGCAAACTCAAATTTGGGGTGCCTTGATCCTTCCCCAATACTCGCCCGTGATTGTCAGCAAGAATGATTCGCATAAGCGGCCCTCCGGGGTTGAAAGCTGTGCGTCATTTGATCTCGCTCCCCCGAATTGTCCATTCCCCTTAAGGGTTGGGATATTTGGATTGGGACATTCCACCTAGAATACTCGTGCCAGGAAGGGTAGAACCTTGCTCCCTCCCCCTGATGCAGGGTTGATCTAGCTTGAGAAATAGAAGTAGGAGAATCCTTCAATTCTCGTGTTCGAGGGGGTCAATGAAGATTTGTCAGGTCTGTAACGGTCATCCGGTCGACGACGGCAGGGTGTTCCATCGCACCTGCAAATCATTGGTGCAGGCAGGACATGAGGTGCATCTCTTGGCGGTAGGACCCGGATCCAAGGAGTATGTGCACGAAGGAGTCACGATACATCCGTTGCCGGATCCCGGCAGCAGACGACTCCGGTATGCTCGAGCACGAACGGTCGCACAGAAGGCTGCGGCTCTTCAGCCGGATGTTTTCCACGTGCATGAACCCGATCTTCTCGGCCCCATATTGTCCAGGGCCGGGTCACGTCCGGTGATCTACGATGTCCATGAGTCATTTCTGGATGTCTTGAGCGAACGCGCGTGGATGCCGAAATGGGCCAGGTCAATAACACGATGTGTCTGGGATCATTTGGAGCGGCGACTGGTGCGAAAAAGCGCAGCCGTGGTAGTTGTGACCGATGTGATTGCGAGGAGATACGCGTATCTACATCATAATGTAAGGGTAATCGCGAATTATCCGGATGTTGAAAATTTTGACCTCTCTTGTCCCGTCGAACAGCGAGGGATGACATGCGTCATCGCCGGTTCAATCACACCGGAATGCGGAATTATTCAAGTGTTCCGCGCAACGGCCCTTCTCAAGAAGCGCAGTATTGACGTTCGGCTCGCAATGGCTGGTCGGCCTGTATCAGATGCTTACTTGGCGTCTTTGTTGGAGCAAGCCGAACACCTGGGTGTTCGGCAACAAGTTGAATACCAAGGAGAGCTTTCGAAAAAGGACGCGATTCTCTTTCAGCGGACAGCGGCGATTGGACTGGCCATTACCCTACCGTTTGGCAATTGTATGGCTGGATTACCGAACAGACTTGTGGAAGCCATGGCGCTTGGTCTACCGGTCGTATGCTCCAACTTTCCGGTATATCGTGAGGTAGCTGGATCCAGCGATGCAGGCATTTTGGTGAACCCTCTGGACCCTGAGAGTATCGCTGACGCGATAGAGTTCCTCGTTCGAAATCCTGATATCTGTCGTGAAATGGGAGAAAACGGGAAACGAGCAGTGCGCGAACGCTTCAATTGGAATTTGGAGCGCCACAAACTGTTCGAAATGTATGATGCTATTTCCCACTCACCAAACCGCCAATAAACCAATCTGTAGAGCATCTCGAATAGAGTCGCCTCAATTTCCTGCCTCTTCGCCTTGGGCAACCAAGCGGACAACCCGTCACTGCCGAGTGGCCGCCTCGGTTGCTCGGATGTTTTCACAATCCGGGTGAGGATTGAGGTTGTATCGGATCATCTGAATCTCAACGTCGAGCTTTAGGGTTCTCCACATCCGGTCTGCGGTGAGCACGGGTCGACGCAGG
>CAZVXJ010000522.1:0-1848 GCA_964631675.1 uncultured Alphaproteobacteria bacterium | reverse complement strand
CAATTCCAATCATCGACGTTTCTGCGCTTGTTGCGGAAGGGGGCGATGGTGGAGCAGCGGCCAGGGCAATCGGTCAGGCATGCCGCGAGCATGGTTTTTTCTATGTCGTGTCGCACGGCGTTGATAAGGATTTGCAAACGCGTCTCGAGAATCTCAGTCGCCAATTTTTTCAGCAAGATCTAGAGACGAAGAACAAGATCAGAATGGAATTGGCTGGACGCGCCTGGCGTGGCTTCTTTCCTTTGGGAACGGAGTACACATCGGGTCGACCGGATCAGAAAGAGGGAATTTACTTCGGTGCCGAGTTGGCTGACTCGCATCCAAAGGTGAAGGCGCGAGTGCCCATGCATGGTGCCAATCTGTTTCCTGAAATACCGGACTTCCGCGAGACGGTTTTGGAATACTTGGATGTGATGACGAACCTCGGACATGCTTTGATGAAGGGCATCGCGCTCAGCCTCGGTTTGGAAGGATCGTATTTTCGCGACCGCTACACGGCAGATCCGCTCATACTCTTTCGCATCTTTTACTATCCGCCCATTCCCGATCGTGACGAGAACAAGCAAGACTGGAGCGTAGGCGAGCATACCGATTATGGAATTTTGACCATGCTCAGGCAAGATACAGTCGGCGGGCTGCAAGTGAAGACGCGCGCCGGTTGGATTGAAGCACCTCCAATTGCAGATTCCTTTATATGCAATATCGGCGACATGCTCGATCGTATGACCGGGGGAATGTATCGCTCGACGCCGCACAGGGTGCTCAATCGCAGTGGCAAGGCACGTATGTCCTTTCCGTTCTTCTTCGATCCCAATTTCGATGCGGAAGTGCGGGCAATCGACCCGGATTCGGTCGTGGCAGACGACAAGGCTGAGCGCTGGGACCGCGCCAGCGTGCATGAAATCTCGGGCACTTATGGAGACTACATTCTAAATAAGGTCTCGAAGGTCTTCCCAGAGTTGAGCAGGGAATCTCTATAACCTGGGAGCGCCGGCGTCTCGCCGACAAGAGTGCGCTGTGGGAATACTGTGCCATTCAGTGTTTCAAGGTTTAATCTTGGAAATTGAACTTTTTGCCGACTCACTACGTATTAAAGAGTAGAGCCTGCAATTGGAGAGATTTGCAATGACTAAACTATTGAGCAAGCGGTCGTCCCTGGTGTTATTGGTTGCCTTCTTGAACGGTTTTACCTTCCTCGCCATGCCCGCGCCAAGCAGAGCAGACTCCGAGGCCGGCTTCGAAGCCCCGACATTGCCCAGCCGCAGATGGGGATACTGGGCGTCAGTCCGCGCAGCCAACCGGGCTGCCGAACTTCAAGCCCACCAACAACAGGCAGAACATCTCCGCTCAGAGAGACGAGCGAATCAAGAACTGCAGCGCTGCAAGCAGATGCATCCCGATTCGTATTACGTCCGTAGCTACAGGTAATTACCTGATCCCTTCCCCGTTCCCTGAATTGCGGGTAGCGCGCCGACACTCCACGGTTGGCGCGCTACTTGCATTTCGGACGTTTTTGACCGAGAATAGATATGAAAGGCAGTGAGTTGGTTCGTAGAGTGAAAGCTTTGGGGCGCCTTCGCGGTGTACCGGTTGTCTTGTGTGCTAGTCGCGGAAAAGGCAGTCACATCACTTTGTACTATGGAATCGCTTTCACTATCATTCCGGGCCTGAAGAGTGAGCTAAAGACTGGGACATTCCATGCTATTTGCGTGCAGCTTGGTATCAGACCGACTGATTTGTGAGGGACAATATGGAACGCTTTGAGTATGCAGTACTGTTGACTGCGGATGAAGGTGGTTTTGTTGTGACCTGCCGCGATTTGCCGCAATTGATCACTCAAGGCGATGA
>CAZVXJ010000521.1:0-1859 GCA_964631675.1 uncultured Alphaproteobacteria bacterium | reverse complement strand
CGGTTCAGAAAACGCGGCCGCCCAGCAGGTGAATCGTAGAGCGTATCTGCCGGAAGCGCAGACTGCAAAAAGCCGTGCACGAAAGCGTAGTACATCGCAGCATCGCCTCGCTGCGATTCAAATACTCCGTCGAAGCGCACGTAATCAAACGGCGGCATCTTCGAGTTTAGAAACAGGCTCCCAAATTGTCCCGGCCCCCAGCGAAATTTTCCGCGTCCCGCCGTCAGCGAGAGATCGCGTCCATACCACTGCACGAACGACTCGGAAATGTCATAACTCGTTGACGAATTGCCTTTCAAATCCACAGCAGGCCAGCGGTCCTCGTAAAGTTGTTCGCGTGACACATACGGACCATTACCAGATTCCGTATGATCGCGGAAATCTACCATGAAGCGAACTTTTTGCGCGTAGCCCCCTTCCAAACGAGCCCCTCCCGTAAAGCGCGTGATGGTTCCGCGCTTGCCTTTAGTAGAGATGACTTCGTAGCCGTATACAGGCTGAATTGAAGCGGTGAGAGGGAACATTCTAAAGTTCAAGAAATGAAACCCATCTTCGTAGATGCCGTGCAGTCCCGAGTTTGGTGTTTCCAGCACGCGCATGACCGTTGTCCAGCGTGTTACTTGGTTCTCTGCGCTGTTATACGAGCTTTCGAGAAGCCGTTCCCGCGCAAAATGCTCTTGATTGTAGCGAATTGCTTCTCTACTTACCTGTGATGGCACATAAGAGTGTCTTTGCAGGCCTCGAGACTCGATGCGCCGTCTTATGCGCCTGTTCTCATGAATGTAGGGGCGCGTTTGAGAATATAGGGGAGCATGAGTATTCACTTCCACTCTTGAAAAGAAATCGTAAGCCGGGTGCTCAACCCGCGTAAAACGTCGTCCCGCCACGATGCCCGTGTCAATTGTTGTATCCACAAACGTGTCATCTACTCGAACGAGGACTTCATGCTGTCGTCCGCCGCGAATCTGATGGCGCGAAGAATCTTGCGAATCATCGAGGCTGCGTGTTAACAGTTGTGTAGTGTCTTTGGGCAAGAATGTCCTCGAAATGCGAATTGTCTCGAGATAAGGCGGCTCCATCGGCTCCACCAAATTAATCGCGATATCAGTCGTTCTCCCCGCGGCAATCAACACACTGTCGAAAAGCATGACTGAGTAACCGATTGAACTCGCTTTCATGCCATGCCAGCCCGGTTGCACATTGACAATGTAGAACTCTCCGTTAACGTCGCACGAGGCACCTTGATGTGTCATCGGAATTTCCAGATTGGCGCCAAACACAGCGTCTCCATGGGAATCCAGAATTGTGCCATGGATTTTTCCGGTCTCAGCGTTTGCCAAAATTGCGGTGAACGCAAGAGATGGCAGGAGGAGTGTCCATCGGCCCCAACTTTGCACCTTATGTAGTAAAATCGAAACCATCAATTTCCTATGCGACTCTGTTCAGCCGAAGACCTTAGACCCGGAATGAAAATCGCCCGCGACGTGTGCGACGGACAGCTTGAGCTGATTGCCGCCGCCGGGCTAATGCTGGACATGAAAATGATCTCCCGTCTGGTCATTCTGGAAGTGGAAGATTTGTATGTGGAAGAACCGGGCACGGAGGACATCGTACCCGATGACATGGTGAGCGATTTGACCCGCCGCAAGACGCACAAGCTGCTCAAAAGAACCTTCGACGATCTGATGAATATTGCCGATATGGCCGAAAATGCGGGTCAGGACGTTTCGACCCTCTTGCAGCACGATGATCGCTATGCAAACATCGTAAAACTGGAGAAGTTTCGGGAGGTTGTCCACGCAACCATCGAGGATCTATTTATAGCGAGCATTGAAGCGTTTGAGGCGCCCCTGGTGAAA
>CAZVXJ010000520.1:0-1864 GCA_964631675.1 uncultured Alphaproteobacteria bacterium | reverse complement strand
ATCGAATAACACATCGTCACCAACGACATCTCCAAGTCCGCGCGGATTAAACATTGGATGATAAGGTCCCGTCGAATCACCCCACCAGTTGTTTCTCGCATCAAATACTTCTCCGTGATTATGGTCAATGTCGCATGCGAGTCCATTATCGATGAAAATATTGTCGTGACACTCGCCGCCGAGTTGTCCTCCGTGTATCACAGGCCATTCGTCAGGCATCATGCCAACGAACCGATTATAGCGGGCGATGTCACCAAGTCCCACATTAAGACCCTTTGCACCGGCAATTTGACTGCCGCCGATGAAGATGTTAAATTCGGCAATGAAACTCGCGCAGGAATCATCCTCGTTGCAGCTTATAGACACATCGTTTCCGCCGTGTCCCCCATCTTGACGGCCGCGGTTTTCGATGAACTGATTTCCGCGTACGACAACAGGGCTATCGCACGCACAGTTATATGCGCCAATTAGACTGCTCCCAACCAGCATATCCGAAAAGATATTATTCTCAAAAAGCGAGCTGCTCAAGGTCACGCCCCAAACAGCGGGCGAAGGATTCGTGCGCGCCGGTCCAAAGATACACTCGCGCACCGTAATACCTGAACCAAAAAGCCACCATAAATCTCCGCTGCCCATCAAATCGCGCGTATGGCAGCGCTCGACCACGGAGTTAGACCCGCACATGACTAAGGCAAAACCGCTGTTCGATAGCCCGGAAAACACACAGCCCTCGGCATGCAGAGCTGCGGCGGATGCAAGAACGCACGACTTCTGCGTATCTCTGAAAACGCAGTCATACAGCGAAAGCGCGAATTCCTCGGAGTATACCCCGTAGGCTGTAGAATCAAACAGACACCTCCTGAAGACGGTGCCTGTCCACTCATTTGAGACTCCGCCGATGAAGTAGTCGCGCGGAAACATTTCAGGGCCGTTGCGAAAGACAAAATTTTCTATGGTCGGCGGGCCGCCGTTGACTCGCATGCACAAGCGTGATCGAGGGTTCACCAGAGTAGATGGATCAAGAATGCACTGCGGTGTGCCGCCTGTGTCGGGCGCAATATTGCCTTTAAGCACGAGAGCCGTTTCGATTAAAAGAGATTCGGCATAGAGTCCCGGCTCCACCAATACCGTGTCGCCTGCGGAACTCACATCTATAGCAGACTGTATTGTCTCGTACTCGCCCGGCACTTGGCGGGTAACGGAGAATGATACATTCAGGCTGCCGACTGCGAGCAGCAGCGCGAGTACGGCTTTCATGGGTTACAAGGCGGCATGGGATTGCAATCGGTGCCAAAGTTTGTCTTGAGCACCCATCCTCGGGCCACACACTTCTCTGCGCACTGACCGCATTCGCTGTCATTGCAATCAATTAGACAGACAAACAGGGTATACGAAATGCCAAAGTCGAGCGGAATCGCTGGACAGGCCACGTCACACCAGCCCGGCGTACAACCCGAAGTGCAGCTGCCAACAAGACCCGCGCCCGTCTTGTACAACGATACGCAGGCCCGGCAGTCGTCGCAATAGTCCTCGTCAGTGCAATCAAGATCGGCGATCAATACGTGGTTTCCCGAGCAATCGGCGGTGAATGTCACGCTGGCGCAATCTTGATTGGGAGGTACAGGACAATCACCGTCTTCGTCAGAGCAAAGACCATCAGCTTTGCATACACATTGGATACAAAAATCCGGTTCACCCTGCGCAAACACTTCGCATGATACTCCGATAAGGATTGCCACTGCGAGAAGTTGAATAATTGCTTTCATCCTGCGCCTGC
Source organism: uncultured Alphaproteobacteria bacterium (assembly GCA_964631675.1). Classification (GTDB taxonomy): domain Bacteria; phylum Electryoneota; class RPQS01; order RPQS01; family RPQS01; genus CAZVXJ01. Next base: position 87 of record CAZVXJ010000520.1, on the reverse strand, counting down.
CTTTTCTGTTTTGCTGTGAAAACAACGCTTCACCCCTCTCCTTTGGGGACGCATACAATATAGAAGAGGGGTGGGGAGAAAGCCAAG
>CAZVXJ010000519.1:0-1865 GCA_964631675.1 uncultured Alphaproteobacteria bacterium | reverse complement strand
AAGGCTGCCGTTATACGTATCACGCGAGTTTTCAAGCGCGCGTCGAGGGTGAAAATGGCTGGTGTGAATGCACATGGCAAGTCCATATTGACATCGGGCCGAATGGTGTGCCAAATGACGGGCCGCGCATCTCAAACAAAGTGTGTACGCACGGGGCCGGCGCTCTTGCTTCGTACGATCCTGTAGTGATTAACGAGTGGATTGAGTATCATCCGGACAGAGATGCGGCTCCCGAGTACATTCCCGGTTATCAGGCGGCCACTCCCAGATGAGCGTCTTGATATTTTGAAATCGAGTCTCGCCCCGATCCAATGGTCGGGGCGATGTTCTCAGTTGCCTCATGAAGTGCACTTTGACTGTAGTTGAGTTGGATGATGTACAATCGTAGTTATCAGGCGGAAAAGCAGTGGACGCACTCGGTGTCGGTGATGGCGAACATTCACGTACAATTGAACCAGCAATCGACATTGCTATCGCACCATGTCAGACTCCTTGTGCTGTGGCAGTCAAGAGGCATGTATCGAAAAATTGGCGTCGGACTGCGATGTCAAATTCTTAAGTGTTGTTTTGTGAATCATTTCACATATTCCTCGAGCGGCTGGAAATTGTATATTCCGTTGTATATTATACCATAGCCGGCACGGAAGTCCCCAATCGAATTTCCGCGCCCGACTCGTCATGTTCTTCAATCACTTTATCTGAAAATGGGAGGTCAGCATGAAACGGGTATTTTTGTTACCGTTCCTGGCCCTCACCGTGATTGCAATAGCGGCGAGCGCCAGTCAGGCTCAGATACAATTACTCTCTCCAAACGGTGGAGAAATGCTGTATCTCGGCAAACCGATTGCTGTAAAATGGACCACGAACGGCCAAGTCATGGACCGAACCGTGATTCGATTGTCGACCGATGGAGGAAAGAATTATGAGACAACTCTGGCAGACATTCGCAAGCCAGTTGAAGATCCGATCATTGTCCAAAGTTGGATATGGTCGCAGCCGTCTCCAGCAGGCAAGAGAATGCGAATCATGATCGTTGGGTATTCACGCATGCCGGTGGTCGTTCAGGATGCCAGCGATAAGGACTTTGAAATAGTCAAGGTACCGCCGAGGGCAGCATTGGACGAACCTGATGGAAGTTCAGTCTTTGCCGAGCCCGCAAGAGTGAAGCTCATCTGGCCAAATGGCGGTGAAAATCTGGACGCCAATAGTATGGCAGTGATTTCCTGGGATGTGCGCGGTTTAGCGTCGGGAAACTCCGAGGTGCTACTCTCAACAGACGGCGGTTTGACGTATCCGATTCTTCTTGCCGCCATAAAAGACCCGGGTGCGCGTGGCTGGAGTTGGCTTGTCAGTGATATCGCCTGCAAGGCCGTGAAAATTCGTATCGTCTTGCATACTGTGACGGGAAGAGTTTTCTCCGACGAGAGCGATGAGCCCTTCTGCATTTCAAAGTCCGACATTCATGCAAGATCATTGGGTACCGAACCGTATGTCCGTGTACTGAATCCGAATGGCAATCAAGTGTACTACGCTGGCCAGTCCATACCAATTCGATGGGCTGCAACCGGAATTTCTCAGATCAAGTCGGTTATCTGGCTCTCCGTAGACGAGGGAAAGACCTATTCCACTGTGCTCGCGAGCATTCCTGCAGGCAAACCAAATCTGCCGGGATTCGGAAATGCTCCGCCCAGCGGGGAATGGGTCTGGATGAACCCGCAGGCTGTGGGTAAGCACCTGATGATTCGAGTGGATGTTTACGACACGAAGGGAGTAGCCGCGTCGGATGAAAGTGACTATGCTTTTGCGGTTGTAAAAGGCGAGGAACCAATTGGCGATCCGTGGGTGTATCCCAATCCGTTCAATCC
>CAZVXJ010000518.1:0-1870 GCA_964631675.1 uncultured Alphaproteobacteria bacterium | reverse complement strand
CATGCTCGCGCGTCCCGCCGAACAACAGTACCAGTCCGCGCGGCTCCTCCAGCCAGCGCCGCCCAATCTCAATGTAATTTTCCAGCGGCCACTGTTTGGTTCGCCACGCCGAACCGATGATCAGCCCGAGCAATCGCGGCTCGGGGATATGAGAGGGAATGAGCGATTTCGTTCGTGTGTCGGACTCCTCCAAGACGGAGACAAAAATTCTTCCGCGAGTTACCGGTGCTCCCACAACACCCAGCAGATTCAGCCTCCGCTCCACATGATCCGGCTCGACTGCAAGGTCTCCGGTGGTCGAGTGTGTCTGCAATAGACTTGACAGAAAGCCCCGGTAGCCTGCGCGGACCGGAGCCTTTGTGAAATAGGCAAACAGCTTGCTGCGGAACGAAGGATGCGCGTTCAGCACCAGATCGAATCCAACACTGCGCAGTTCCTTACACAGCGAGACAAAATTTACAGTCTTTCCTGTGAGCGACTTTTTCTCGAAAATCCAAAGCCGTGTGACATCCGGATAATTCTCGAGCAGGGCGGCACCACGCGCCGCCACCAACACGTGAACCTCAGAGTCTGGCCAACTTGCACCCGCGGCGCGAATCAGAGCCGTCGTGAAGATGACGTCTCCCATCCACGCCGTATCTATGATGAGAATGCGGGCGGGGCTGTTTTCCAACGGCGGTGCATCCAAAGCCACTGCTCCGGTGTCTCTCTTATCGCAGATTCGAGAATCGCTGTCAACTCTGCGGTCAGCTGATCCGCGTCCGAAGTAGAACTCTTCACTCTTTGATACTGAATCCTGTACTTTTCGCCGGGCAGACGCGTGCACCTCGCAAACACGATGGGCGCTCGGGTTCGCAAGTGAAAAATCGCGGGACCACGCGGAGTCGACGCAAGCTGCCCAAAGAACGGCACGAAAGCTCCGTCTTCATGTGCATCCTGGTCGATCAGGATAGCAACTGCCCGGTTCCGTTTCAGAGCCTGCAATACACCGCGGACTGCCTCACGTCGCTTGATGATTTCGATTCCATTGGATTCACGATATCTGTCTATCATGCGCTCAACCTGCTTGTTCCGCTGTGTCGTGACGACAAACGAAACGGGAGTTCCCCGAAGTGCCTCAATCGCTCCCATCAGCTCCCAGTTTCCCAGGTGGCCGGAAACCACGATGCAGCCGTTACCCTCCGCGAGGGCTTCACTTAATGCCTGTGGATTTGCCAAGTGGACCGATCGTCCAACGTCTTGTACACTAAGACGCGGCAATCCCCCAAAACTCGCCGAGACGGCTCCCCAGTGTCGATAGACGCGGCCCCTGAGGACACGCAGTGCAATCTTCGGAATCCCGGGAAAGGCTCGCTTCAGATTCTCCGACACAACCGCTTTTCTAATTCCAATAAAACAAGCTATTTGGCCGAGTGTTGCACCCAGCAATCCCCTCGCCCGCCTTGGCAGGACATACAGAGCGCGGGCAAGCAAAAAAATCAGGCCATACTGCAGACGGTGCGAAAGGCGCGGCTTCATCGGAACAAACTCCCCAAGATTGTGCGTGTAATAAAAGACAAAAACATGCGAATGTCAAGCTGTCACCAGTTGACCTGCTTGCGTTTTCCGAGGAAAATCATAAATTTACACGGACGGCATCCATGACGCAGACCCACGCCGATGTAACCAATTCGCGAGCCGTCGCGGTAGACGCACTTCTCGAGTTCGAGGCCAGTGTTGACTACGCAGATGAAGTTCTTTCTCGTCACCTCAATGTCTCGCCACTGCGCGGCAGCGACCGCGCGTTCGCTGCCGATCTCTATTGGGGGGCCATCCGCTGGAGAGGTCGGCTGGATGGTGTGATCATCCCTACGTTTCACGGCGACTATCA
>CAZVXJ010000517.1:0-1875 GCA_964631675.1 uncultured Alphaproteobacteria bacterium | reverse complement strand
GCATGCGCGCTCCGCACACCTCAGCGCGACGCCCGCAAATCGCTAGGAATTAACCACAGGGTTTGAAAGAGCAGAACTCGTAGCCTCTCGCGAGGCGTCCGTGCAGACGCCATTCTGAGCTCCCGGGGTGACCTAATCGAGACCCCAGTCGGACAAACGCCCATCTAGGAGACAGTCCACGACTAGGAGTCCACGAAGAGAGCCGGAGTTCTCCGAGTGGAGCCGAACTGCGAAGGGAAAAGAGTCAGCATTCTTCGCCGACCGCTGATTCCGGACATGGATGGACGGATCCTCGCTCCGCGTTCACGAGACCGATATAGATCCAGCATCGCGATGAAGACGGAATCGTGTCAGGCGGTCAATAGCTGTTCGGTTGGAACCGAGCGAGAGATTTCAACTAGGCGGTGTTTGAGAATGTCGTCAATGCGAGGGCGTGCGTTGAGCAGCTTGCAACACCGACTCTCCAACCGCTGGGATCCTGCAACGAAATCAAAGATGCTGTTGCACCATCAAACAGATATCGCCAACACTTCATGAAGAATTAGCTTGCATCCGTTCGAGCCGCGAAGTATAAACGCGCACAAGCATCAGGCACCCGCAGATCAAGGGGAGCGAGTGCCAAGAACATTCATCAGGAAGACACACCTCTGAAGGTGGCCCGCGGCTACCGAAGCAAGGGTTCGCACTAAAAGCACGTCAGTCGATCGTCAACGGCTTTGCTGATTACTGCCGTGATCGCTGTCCACACCTGTTGCCTCCGGCTGCATGAGCAGCCTTGAGCGTGGGCTTGGTAGCAAGCTGGATCCACTCCGACGGGGGAAATTGATGACCATGAACCTGAAGAGACTCGGGGTCGCTTCGTTGGCGGGTGGTGTTTTGTTGGCTCTCTTGTGTCCGGTGATGGCTTCTAACATCGCTGGAAGGATAGTCAGACACCTCGATCAAGCAAACAAGATTTTCACCTTCTCCTTGCCTCAGATCAGCAAGTACGCGACCGCGGACGATGTATTTCAGGATATCGACGCGAAGTGCGGCTCCGGCACCACCGCCAAGATTGAGCGAATCAACCCAAGCGTTGGCGGCAGCTCGAGAACAACCTGGATCGGATCAGGAGGGAGTGCCCTGAACTTTCCGATTGTCTCAGGCCAAGGCTATCTGGTCGAGGTCACAGCACCATGCAATTGGAGCATCGTCGGATACAACACCGACACGGCCTATACCCGAGCTTACACGGATTTCAACAAGGTGCTACTCATTTCAGTGCCCTTCAATAGCACAGCGACGGTTGCAAATGATCTGTTCACTCAAATTAGCAATTGCACGTCCGTAGAGCGGATCAACGTGAGCACGGGCGGGAGTTCGAGAACCACCTGGATTGGAGCAGGGGGGGCTTCGGACAATTTCCCAATCGTCCGTGGCGAAGCGTACATCATCACAGTGTCCGGCACGAGCTCTTGGCCGGTGGGCCATTACTAACTGACGATCTGCAATGCATCCCGATTCTTTAGGGTGGGTAATCGGAACAGGCGGGCAACCTTTCAAGAAGTCACCGAGTTCGATGGATCAGCGGGGCGCGGACAAACCTTACTGGAAGGTGATGGACATGCGAAGAGGCACTATCGCTGCGGGCTTCCCTTGGTTCACCCTAAGCATGATGACCGCGCTGGCCAGCGTTGGGCTCGCAGTCGCCTCACCGTCGATTACGGCCACTGCTGTCAACTCGTTCGACATTCCTCCTGATGAAGTGCTCGCGAGCCTGACGGACCCCGATCATGCGGATCTATTCTTCGAAATCAGTGACGACTACGATTCGATTGAAATCCGGGTTGACGGAGAACCAATAGAATGCGGAATCCCGCAGTGCAGCAGCGGTGC
>CAZVXJ010000516.1:0-1880 GCA_964631675.1 uncultured Alphaproteobacteria bacterium | reverse complement strand
ACAAGATCACGTATCCGAGGGTGGAAATCTTGATCTGAGTATTGGCCGGCATAAGAAACCTCCGACGAACTAAGTAATAGAGTGACAAATTCTAACGGATTCAGAGGGCAAAGACATGAGCTTCACTTGGAAAGAGCGAGACTGGACAACTCGCTCATGTAGAATGGGCCACAAAACCAGCGGAGAGTAGATTTTTGACGCAAGATACACCTGTAACAGGCCGCTCAGCAGCAGTTCTTAACGACATTGACGCTAGCGTGATGGGCATCTTGCAGAACAACAATGTGCCTGGCTGCCAGTTTGCCTTCTCCAAGAACGGCAAGATCCTTTACTCGAAAGGATTCGGATATGCCTGCAAGGAGAAGAAAACTCCCGTGGAGCCCAAGCACCTCTTCCGTATAGCCAGTGTGTCCAAACCGATGACGGCAGTGGCGATCATGAAACTGGTCGAGGACAGCGAATTAGCTCTTGACGATCGGGCTTTCTCCATCCTGCGCGAATTTGCGCCGGCCAAAGATAAAGCCGATTCGAGATTGTTCGACATCACGATACGCAACTTGCTGGAGCATAGCGGCGGTTTCACTACGGATAATGGCGATCCTCAAATCGACTATCTAAGAAAGGCCGCAGACGCTATGGGCCGTCCCCGTCCGGCTGATGCAGAAACCATTATCAGATATGTGGCCACCCAGCCATTGAACTTCGATCCGGGAACCGGCGGGCGCTACTCTAACCTCGGTTACAACATTCTTGGTCGCATCATAGAGGCTGTTTCTGGAACATCGTACGAGCAGTTCATGCGCGATGAAGTATTCAATACAGCCGGGATGAAGTCTATAGAACTTGGCCGCACGAAGCTCAAGGATCAGCACGTTGACGAAGTTTACTACTTTGATGGGATGCCGGAGGCATATTCGATTTTCGAGGATGAACCAGATCCGGTGCCTTGGTCTTACGGAGGCAAGTATTATGTTGAGGCATTTGATGCTCACGGCGGCTGGATATCGACTGCAAATGACCTGCTGAAATTTGCATGTGCTGTGGATGGACGTGAGTTCAATCCGCAGATACTCAAGAAAGAAACCACCGCTGAGATGATCGAACGTCCGGACTTTTTTCCGTCAGATTGTAATGAGTGGTATGCCAAAGGCTGGTCAGTGCATGAGGAGTTTGACCGATGGACCCATTATGGCGGGCTGGAATATGGCACTGCAAGCGGCATATTTCGACTGCCTCATGGCGTAAATGCTGCGTTCGTGGCCAACCACATGCCCCGCGATCACGCCATTTACGCAAATATGCTCGACCTGGCGTGTTCCATCAGCCAAAGAAACGACTGGCCGGAAGAGGACGAGGCAATTGCCTTCGCGGTTAATGCTTGACGGGCAGGACATGAATGGCTTTTATGATCAGCTCTACTTCGTCCCCTTGCTTCAGTTGCATCTCCTCCAATGACTCAGTTGTCAGAACGGATGCCATTTCGATAGGTCCGTGCACCTGGAACTTTGCCAGCGACATTATCTGATCGCTCTTTACTGAAGTCACTTTGGCTGTGATTTTATTTCTTGCACCAAAATTCATAGATACTTCCTCTCGACAATTCAGACGATCGACTCAGCTATTTTTTGTCGACCGTACACAAACAATACACGATTGATTCCGGACTCGTTACCAAATTTGCCGGTACATTCAAATCGCAACGCATCAACGGCACATAAATTAAGTGCGACCGACTTGCACTTCTTACCAGACAGGAACATCATGCAAGAACTAAAATCACTCTTGAGTCAGCTTTTGCTTTTGACGGTGACTTTTGTTTCGTGCACAATGGCCAATGCGGCTTCTGAAAGGAATGCGTTTGATGCAGCAAATGCTCTTTA
>CAZVXJ010000515.1:0-1901 GCA_964631675.1 uncultured Alphaproteobacteria bacterium | reverse complement strand
GCTGGTCGCTGCTTACGCGAAGAACGACCACTTGGGCTTCCAGATCCATTACCTCTGGAACGGTGCTCGACGGCGCTACATCCCGGATTTCCTGATCCGGCTGGCGAACGGAAAGACCCTGGTGCTTGAGATCAAGGGCGAGGACTCGGAGCAGGACAGAGCGAAGCGGGCGGCTCTGGATGCTTGGGTGAAGGGTGTGAATGCAAAGGGTGGTTTTGGCGCTTGGTGCTGGAGCGTTGCTTTCGAGCCCGCCAAAATTAGGGACATCGTCGATAATCATGCCGCGCCGCTCTAGGTGCTTCAGCCTGATCGGTGCCGACTTGCTCTTGACATAAAGACAAATCTGTAGTTGAAGGCTAGACTGAATTCGGCAGCCGAAGTGACAAACGATAGTCAGGTGCATTGAAGCTTCGACTGCCAAAGTGACCGACAATCGAGATACAGCGAGCTTGGAAGCGAATTGCCTTTGAAATGCCGCCTCCAAATGCGAATACAAAGATGCTATGGCACTCGTACGTAGCGATGGGAGCCTCCCATCATTAACAAAGCCCGTGCCGAGCTAGAGATCATGGTGAGTCGGAACTATTTCCAACACCAAATGGGGACCTCATGAGCGTAATTTCTTTGCGTCAGGTCGATAGAAGCGACTTGCTTTGCAAACGCTACGCATCTCTTGTGTCGTCCTATATCGATCATCCGGAGCACGGAAGAACTTCGACTGCCCGAGTTCCGCTAGAGAATCTATTCCGTGTACTTCAGATGCTTCGATACGAAGCATTCTCTGATGAGAGACGTAATGGCGTTCTGGCTCTCGAAGGATTGCCGTCGAACGTTTCAGCTTTGACTTCCGACGAGCGTTGGCACGAGAGGATTCAACAGGCGCTTACCGACGCTTTAGCGGATGCCTTTGCCGACACAGCGAGAGATGAAGCAATTTCGGAAGTTGAGTCAACATTGCGTTGGCTAGCGTCCGGGAATCCCACGCCATCGACAGATTCTGTAGCGAAATCTAAGCGCTTTTTCGGCCGCCTATCCGCTGATCTTTAGCGTTTTGCCCACCAAATGGGGGATGCAAAGGAATTTCTCTTACAAGAGTGCAAGAACCTCCGATCGGTTCTCGAGCATACTCTTCGATTCAGATACGGTGCCGACGGTAGCCGCGAGTTTTTCGACGAGTGCCAAGTTAGGCTGAAGTTCATTCAAGAGGAACATCAGGCCCGCGATCCCTCGGACCTAGACAGCCTAGCTACTGATTCGCAGTTGCTGAACGAGCTGTCTGGCCTTATTGCCCGTATCGAACGCTCGTCGATGGGCGAGTATTCATGGCCGTTTGTGGAAGAGCTCAAGCAAATTGCTCGAGCGACCTGTACTGAGGCGACGCTTACAGATCCGGACAATCCTCCGAAGATTCACGTTCTGTCGGACGGAGGCCTCGGTGCCTATCGAATCTACACCGAAAGAAATCGACCTTCTGCAAGCCAAAAGCGCTTGCTGACAATCGTCTTCCCAAGAACCCTTAAGCACTTCGTGCTTCTGCATTCAATATTGGGCCACGAGCTTGGTCACGCGATGTGGCAATGCTCAAAGCACCAACGCGAACTGAATCGAATCCTGAAAGACCACCTGCGTTCCGCAGGAGTATTCGCTGATGCGGCACATACCGCAGCATGGCTATATCAACCTACCGCCCCTGTTCGGCTGAGGGCGCAACTGACGAATCTCCACCTCCAAGGCCTCAATCAGACCAATTTCTTTAACTTCGCATCCTGGCAGGCATGGGTTGAGGAGATTCTTTGCGACTTTATTGGATTAGCGATTTTCGGCCCAAGTTTCGTCGCCGCATTGGCAAACCTATTGCCATCTCTTGATCCATCAGGTGTAGGAATCGGGCGAGAGCATCC
>CAZVXJ010000514.1:0-1906 GCA_964631675.1 uncultured Alphaproteobacteria bacterium | reverse complement strand
CTTAACATGATCGCCGGCTAGAACGCCGAGGCCGCCGGAGTATATAGGAAGAGCCTCGCTGAGACCAAATTCGGCTGAAAAATAAGCAACCACGCCCTTGCGCTTGGCGTGGTTCTTCGCAAACCAGCTGCTCTGGGAGCGCATGTATTCCTGATACTGCTGACAGAGCTTTTTGAGTTGAATGAGGAAACCTTCATCGGTTGCCGCTTCGTTCAATCTTTCTTGTCCGATCGAACCAAGCATGAGCACGGGATTATGTCCAGTCGTTTCCCACAAATCGCGATCCAGGCGGCGAAACAGGTTGATTACCTCGTGATCCCAAGACCAGCGCAGGTTGTAAGCCAGTTCTCTGAGCCCTTCAAGCTCAGGCGGCAGGAATGGAACAACTTCGATCGAACGAATGGGTTTCAACTCTCTGTCTCCTTTTGAACCCGTTATGCATGCATCGCCCCTGCACTTCCTTCCTCCGGTTCACTGAGCGTCACCTACCAAGATCAGCTTGTTGCCAAGGATATACAATAATAAGTGGAGGTCGTGGACTCATGGTAGCACTTGCCGAGGGCACACAAGCGCCCAGTTTTACTTTGCACACAGGCGATGGAACGGCTTATAGCTTATCTCAAACGCTTGAAAAAAACGCATTAGTTTTGCTTGCGTTCCTAAAGGTGGGCTGTCCAGCTTGTCAGCTCGTCTTCCCGTATCTGGAGAGGATTCACAGAAGCTACCCCCACACGCCAATCTGGGGGATATCGCAGGACGATGCCGATGCCACGGCTGCCTTCGCCAAGATGTATGGCATAACCTTTCCCATCTTGCTCGATGAGAACCTGTCCTCAACGGTAGACTATGACTTGAACATTGTGCCGTCCCTGTTCCTTGTCGGCAAAGATCGAAGCATTCGCAAAACAATAGTAGGGTTTGCCAAGTCCGATTTGGAGAATCTCAGCTTGCAATTGGCCGTAGCATCAGGTTCTACGGCGGTGCCAGTCTTTACTCAGGCGGATGAAGTTCCCGAGTTGAAGCCCGGCTGCGAATCAAAACGGCCCGCCTAGAGAAAGAAGATCGATCGATGCTTAACCTCAGTCAAATATTGAGAGTCCTGGCTCTGTCCATCCTCTTTGGCGGCTCCTCATCAATAGTGTTTGTCGCCGTCAGCCTGGTCAAAGAAGCTAAGGCCAGGGGCATCCCGGCCAGCGAGGCAGCGACAGCCAATGCACCCATATTTCTGCAATTCGCCACCCTGATTCTGGTCTGCGCTATCGTTCTGGGGCTAGCCAGGCTGGTTCTTTTCGCTAAAGACAAAACCAGAAACCTGGCCAGCAACCTGGCACTGGCCAGCGACTCAATCTGTGTGATACTGGGCATTGCTTTGTGCCTGGTCATTATCCCGCCCATGAAAGAACTGCTGCCGCAAATTGCCGCAAACGCGGATGCACACGCCCGTTTCCACAGCCTGCACGAGCAATCTCGCCTCTTCTTCGGCGGCATTATTCTTTTGTCATTAGTATCGCTGGTGATACCTTCCCTCGAGAAGCTAAAGCAAGACCAGTCATAGAAAGGCCCGTCATTGTGCAGCGAACACGTTGTCCGGCGGAGCGGCAACGGGTGAGCTGGGAATATGGCGGTAGTATTCTTCGTAAGTAGGCAACCTGGTCTGCTGCGGTGCTTTGATTACTGCAGCAACCGCTTGACGAGCACGATCTGGGAGCTTGTCGGCAACATAAAGTTGATTCAAGCGCACGAAATGTTTCGGCAAGAGTGTGGCCTTCCACCCATTCCGTCACCACATACGGTGCCCCATTCTCGCCCACACCGGTTTCATATACGGTGACATGGTTGGAGTGCGTCAGGTCGGCCGCATTGCGAGCAGCCTTTTGCAAATTGCGCACCTGAATGCTGTCCGTCA
>CAZVXJ010000513.1:0-1906 GCA_964631675.1 uncultured Alphaproteobacteria bacterium | reverse complement strand
TCGGAGCCGCGATGGCTTTTTTTCTGACGCGAGCCATGAATTTTCCGGGCTAGATAACCTGCTTGGCTCATGCTCGTTCACCTTATGAGCATGCTTTGAATCGGGTGAGGGTGAAGAGTGAACCAGGGGTTGCTGAGCACTCTTGAGATGCATCTTGGGAAGTGTTCGTTGATCTCAGTATGGCGAGGAGTAACCTCTTTATTTAGTTCTCTTCTCTGTGCCCAAGGTTACAATTGCCGCCGCCACTGTGGAGTTCACAGGTCCAAAGTGAACATTCGTCTCTTGAGAATGGAAGTATCAGATCTTGCAATCACACAGGTGTTGGTTCGCTCGTTTGAGCGATTCCGGTCTGTGCCGGCCTATTAATCCGTGATTCACTGGCCCACTTGTGATTTCCGAGGTCCCTTCGGGATCTTCTCTGCTTTTTCATCGCAGTAGATAGATTCTAGTTCTACGTCGCCCTTTTCGGAGATCGCCCGACACGTAAAAGCGGCGGCCTATGGACGGAGTCACCACGGCGATTGTGTCGTGTATGAGTCTGTCAATTTGTGGTGAAAAGATCGACAAGAACGACATTCGTCGCTACATTTTGAAACAGGCGTTGTGAAAGTCCAGTTTGCACCCCGACCGTATACGGAGAGGAGCCAAGACATGACGTCAACCCAAACCCTCACGGATGAACAGTTAAGGAACCAGGTGATCAGGCAAGCTGTGGCGGGAGATGGCGCTGGGGCGCGACAGAGCGCAAATCAGATTGTTGACCGACGGGATTTGAGAGAGGCTTGGCAAATGATGCTGTTTATCGAATCCGAACGCGGGAATGTCCAGGCCGTGAAAGACACCATCATCTCATGTCCTGATCCTTCGCTTTTGGCCGGTCACTTCTATCTTGAGCTTCCGCAAGTCTTCGTCAAGGCCGGGGATCGGTCCGGAGCCATCGAGATCGCCAAGGCCATGGGCGATGCCGGAGTCTTGCCGCTCATCGGCATTGCCGCCCATCTCGCGCAGGATGGAGACATTGAAGGGGTGCGACAGGCGCTTTCTCACATTGAGGACGAAGAATTGCGAGCCATGATTCTGCGCAGGGTGCAAGCCTATGACCTGAAGAGTGACCGGCTCGAAGCGCTGAGCCTGGAAGATCGGGCGACTCCTCCCGCTCCACTGGCTGCCTGATAATTTCTGCAACCAAGTCCTGTCACACCGATCGTTTGACCGCTTCCGGCGATTAGCTCGTCGGAGATGGTTGCAGAGCGGTCCTTGATAGTCGGTCTCTCTCAGCCAACTCGACTTGCCGGCCGCCGGTCGTCTATACTCCCTTCGCTTTGATCTCTACCGGCATGCGTTCTTTTTGATTCACCTTCTCCGTGGATAATCTGACTCGACAGCTCAACGAACGGTTTGGGTTTGCGACCTTCCGTCCGGGCCAGGAAGACGTCATTCGCGCCGTGCTGATCGGGCGCGATGCGATGGCTGTTATGCCGACAGGGCAGGGGAAGTCGCTCTGTTATCAACTGCCGGCGACCCTTTTGCCGGGGCTGACGCTGGTGATTTCTCCGCTGATCGCGTTGATGCAGGATCAGGTGACGGCCATGAGACACCGGAAGCTTGCCGTGGCGGCGTTTCACTCCGGTCTCAGTTGTTTGGAAAAGAGCCGGGTGATGCAGGATCTCCAGCAGCGACGAGTTCAGTTGCTCTTTCTGACTCCAGAACGAATGCAGCATGACGGGTTTCTCCGGCTGTTGCGTTCCCTTTGGGTCTCATTGCTGGTGGTTGATGAAGCGCACTGTATTTCCCAGTGGGGTCATGATTTCAGACCCGACTATCTCAAGATCGGTCGTTTGCGCCAGGAGATCACGAATCCACCCTGCTTGGCCTTGACGGCCACGGCCACCGCTCGTGTGCAGAC
>CAZVXJ010000512.1:0-1913 GCA_964631675.1 uncultured Alphaproteobacteria bacterium | reverse complement strand
ATGCGCGGAGCGGACGCTGACCCGTCGTACGGATCACGATCCGAAGCACATCCTGCCATGAGCATTGCTGGCAGTAGCCAGGCGAGGATTGGTCTAACTCTGTTCTTCATCGTGTACTCACAGTCTAAAGGCCATGCGTGCGCCCGCGGCGCCGCCTATCACGTCTGTTTCACCGTCGTTTATCTCTCCCACTGCTCCGCTCAAGTACAGCCGTACTTCTGACGAAGGTGCCGGAAAGATCAATTCGAGTCCCCCGCCTAAAATCGAACCCTCTCCGAAGTCGCTCTCGTTCTTGCCCAATCTGCGCGAGTGCAGGGAAGGCTGAAGGTGAAATCCGGGTGTCAGTGCAAGCTCAACTGCTAATCGGGCCATGGTGAAGGGAGAATTAGAGTTCTTCGATTCAGTCTTCAGTTCAGCACCGATGGAATTGGCAGATCGCTCGATGTGCCGAATTGACGCAGACCAATTTGCGAGTCCTGTACGTGCGTTAAGCCCCAGTTTGTATTCTATCTTGTCACCGGATTGAAAATGATCTTCCCCGTTATACTGCTCTGCGCTGAAAGTAGTCAAGATCGCCCCCGCTCGAGCGGAAAACCTCGGTGCACCATAGTCGATGGCGAGTGAGGCGAGCATTTCATCACCGGGATCAACTTCACCCGCATCCTCCTTGGCAGTATATGCACCACGACTTTGAATCCCGGCACTTGCTGCGGCCAACCAGTGCGATGTCAGCGGTTGCGCAAACGCAAGCTGCCCGCCTAAATCCATTCCGCTGCCTGGTCTCGGCATGCGAGACGCGAGCTCCGGTCTCACGAATAATGCCACGGCTCGCTCCTCTTCATCCGTCAAACTGGTCTGTCCGGTGGGTAGACCGGCATTGAGGCCGACTAGGATGCGGTTGGAAATTGCGAAATCTGATTCAAGCTTAAAATTGGTCAGTCCACTCAGCGTGGACGTGCTGTCCGATTTGCCAAGCGGGGTGTCGTACTGCTGAAAACTCACATAACTGGCGCCGGCGCCAGATAAGCGTATCTGTGAGCGAGGATGTACATTCAGAAATAGATAGAAAGGTAGGCTTGCCTCACCGGCATAGCGGGTCTCATCGCCAGTCTTTAGCTGCCAGACCTGTGAAACCGCTTCAAATGCCAACAGTGCACGTCCCGACGAGGTTTGAGACAGTCCCGACTGCAACGGGAAACTCACTGAGGCAATCAATATCAGGCCAGCGGACAGATGGTTGATCAAATTTCTCATGGGCGGCCAGGCCTCACGCTGATGTTGATCCATGGGCCAAACTGATCAGCATACGGTATATCTCGCGGATCGCCCGAGGTCCCTTCACCAATCGCAGGAAGTGTTGCGATGGCGTTCGGATTCACGCCACCCAACATATCGCGGAGGACATATCGTGTGTCGGCTGAGGGAGGCGTGGGTTCGCCTGATGGTTTATCGGCGGCCAGTGAGACATCTTCATAAGTTTCAAATCCGCTGCCATTTTCATTGACGAATGAGCGCCATCCGTACTCCTGGGATGCCAGTGCGAACAAAGGGTCGATCTGCGTTGCACGCTGAAATGCAAGCAAAGCTCTCTCTCGCTGCCCGCTATCCCACAACTCCAGCCCTTCGGAATAGGCGAGAAAAGCCGGCAATGATTGAGTCGGGGCCTCCATGTTCTGCATTCCAGGTGCGACGCCAAGTGCATTCAGAATCTGCGAGAGCAGCGCCTTCTCGACGAGATAGAACGTACTTAGTGTTCCTTCGGCATCGCCGGCATACTTTGAATCGCCGTCCGGTACGGCAATCAACTGGCCATTGGCGCCCAAACTTGCATCACTCATCGTAAGCAGACCAGTGCAAAGCAGTTTGGCGCCGGTCAATTTGCCTATCGCTTCTTGCCTTCCGGCTCCACTGGT
>CAZVXJ010000511.1:0-1920 GCA_964631675.1 uncultured Alphaproteobacteria bacterium | reverse complement strand
TCGGCTACTACTTCGTCCCCGCCCTCGGCCTCTACTACATCCGAGACCGGTGGTACCTACCGGCCTCGGGAAGTTGGCTTTCGGTAGATGCTCTTCCATCGTTCGCAAGTATCGGGCAATTCATTTACGTCCGCAATCGCCCGCTGACGTTGGTCGACCCTGCCGGTCTTGCCCCGGCAGCCCCAAATTCGGTCTCCTATCAGAAACATCATTGGTTCATGCGGTATTGGTCGAAACCGCCGGGGTATGCCCAAGGAAAGGTCAACGTCATCTGTCCACACGGTGACGTTGATATCAATCACTATGTGACTGTTTATACTGTTCGGCAACATCAGTGGCTTCATAAGTGGCACGGGGGCGAGGTTGGGCTGACCTATGAGGGTTCGTACGAAGGCGCCCTTGCGACAAGCAAGAGTTGCTGCCATTTTCTCAAGACGGTGAAGGTCCTGATGTTTGCGTGGCACGCGCTTGTACGGATGGCCGCATTGGCGGGCAAGACCCAGCAGGATCGCTGGATGAACATTTACGAACCTACTTTAGTCGATCCATTTGACTTGATTGACTTCAACGACAAGGCCAGTCCGGCTAAGTCAACTCGGCCAGATTTTGAAGCCTTGATCACCAAGTACTGCGGAGTGGACAATCCAGATACGAATCCCTTGGAAAGGGACTTTCGCGACAAACTGTCTGAAGAAATCAAGAGAACCAGCGTGTATTGTGATTGTGAATGTACGATTTTCTATGCCACAAATACTTTTTGGTTCTCCCGCGGCACGGCCGCAAACGGTTCCGCCGATCAGGGTCCCACTTGTTCGTTGACAAAGTGTTTTTCAATCGGCACTATTGATTGGGGGCGGCACAAATTCCCGGAGTGCGAAATCAGATTAGATGAAACAGAATTTCGAAATCGCGGAATGGACATTCTTGTCCGAGCATATTTCGCAGTCCATTCATCCGGGCAGGAATAATGGGCTTGGCGTCCGTCCGATTACAGGGCCGTACAACGCCGTTGCTCGTGAAATGGCGTTGGATATGATGGGTCCGCACCATGATCTAGGAGAATCGGTCCCCGCCGACGTGTTTATCCTTTCTCTTGGAGAACCCGATTCGGGCAGCTGCACCAAGATCGGCGGGATTCCGTACTGGCCGCGAGAGCGAGAGTGGCCGAGTCTTCGTAATGGAGATCCCGCGCCATTCATCGCGCAGTTCGACTTTTCCGGGTCTCGCGACATCGTCTCTGGATTGCGTTACGACACGTTGTTGCTTTTCGGTGACGCTGAAGAGGAAGATATCACTGCGTACTGGGAGACAAGTGAGCGTGACGGTAGTCGTCTCAAGATCGGCGACGTTCCTGTGCCCGCGGCGTCGAGGCTGACATATTCTGGTACGCGATGGAGGACCCGGAACTTTCAAGACCGACGACGGTCTTGGAACGACGTTCTGAGTTCCAGCGGCATCTGGGTCGTGGAAACAATGTTTGCAACTCGGTGTCTTGGACTTCAGATAGGTTGTGCGCCTTGCATTCCTCCGCAAGGGCTGTGGATGCTGTCGGGGGAACGAATTATTTGCAGTGTGTCGAACGTATTCGTGTCGTACAACGTGCCTTTTCCTTTTCTGAATCGCCCGCAACCGGTCACGAGCGACGAATCAGACCAACTCCTTTGGAAAATCGCTGGAGGACTCAACGACGATCGCCTTTCTGTTATTTATGTCCTCGAGGACTACCTCGGTCAGCTTCGCTGCGTGATGCTGGATTTTTAGTATTACCTGTGTGGTAGTCCAGCGACCTTCGTGTCCTTGGAGGTGGGGGATTTTTCGGGGCAAAGATGTAGTGGATTGTCAGGGTCCCACGTTTGTGCGTCGATCTTTGGAAATTTGAAGGTCTGTCGACCCGGAAATCGGCCCGTTTTCCCGATGTGC
>CAZVXJ010000510.1:0-1923 GCA_964631675.1 uncultured Alphaproteobacteria bacterium | reverse complement strand
CGGACTCATGATGCTTAACGTCGGAATTTACCGGACGCTGCGCGGCTTTATCGCACAGCGTCCGGTGGAATGATGGGTTCGGCGTCACCGCTGACACTAGCTTGCGCGGTTGTCTAGATGTGACGGCAGCCAGCCCACAACAACGACTTGGCCCTCATCATCCCAGAAGAAGTAAAGCCGGAAACCGTAGCGCCGGTCTCGTGAATCGCTTCCCTTTAGATGTCTATCGAGAGGCCGTCGGGTTCCACCGTATTGGACAGAGTAAAGATCGGCAGAAAATTTCACTCCTTCGCCAGTCGCACTGTCTTCGAGTTGAAGCGCATCTAGTGCTTCTTCGTATGAACGCCTGCGCTCAGGTGTTCCTTCAATTCGCATTGGCACGTATTGGTCGCGAAGGAGCAGCAGCGCATGGTAGATGAATTGGGGATCGTGAAACTCTGACTTCCGAACGCCTTGATATGCTCGATTGGCGATTTCGACTGATCCCGCCAAGTGCTCTTTGCACCAAGTCTCAAAGTCGTCCAACGTATCGGGTATTGGTGTTGCTAGCGGGGCAGCAGACTCAGCGATTTTCTTCTCAAGCTGCCGAATTCTGTGGAGTCGTTCCAGGGCCTGCGCCTTTGCAGCATTGGCTTCTTGGATGGCGGCCTCTCGTTCTGCGTCGGCCGCGAGAAGCAAGCCGTCGTACTGCTCCTTCTGCTCTTGAAGGTCGTTCCGAAATTGCTCATTGTCCTGCTCGAACAGCCGAATCAATTCAGCGTCCGTACCCCCTGCCTTCCTAAGTCGCTCCCGCTCCAGTTGTGCCGCAAGCTGGCGAACGGTGTTGAAACTAGGAAGGCGATCTTCGCGTCCTGGGGCGTGCGCGGAGTTCCCAAGGGACAGGTTTACTAGCCATCGCTCAAACTCCCCTGGGGCTGCTTTGTCCCGCGACGCTATTCGGTCAGGCAGCGCCAACGGATGTCTAGATGGTTCATCGATCCATGCGCGGAAGCCGGGTCGGTATGTACGCACAGCCTGCCTGAAAACTGATAACTCGCGCCCGACGCGATCAGTCAAGAGAAAACTGGCTGGCCCAGCGAGTACATAGACATGGGCGGCGCCGAGGGTGGCATCGTGTACTGAGTTGGCGGACGCGGCAGCCTCAGATGGATTGCTTGATCCATCAGGGAGCGCAAACACCAATACGTCGGCCTGTCGATGCGGGCTTTCGAGCAATCCGACTAGCTGATCAACTTCGTCGGCATTGGAAATCACCGGTACGTCGCGCGTTAGCGGAACGCCATCGACTTCCGCTGGCCCATCGCTCATGATGGCACGCACAAAGCCGGGAACGGTTCTCTGAAATAGCTCGTGAGTGCCGCGAGTGACGCAGATGAGGCGTGCTCCAAATAGAGTGTCACCGTTGGCTTCCATGCCGACACCAATTTCTGTAACCCAAGTACGTAGCGGTACGGTCTTGTCTGCGTCGTCAAGCCGAGCAGCCCAAAATTGGTGCTCTGGCAGAGCGACTGCGGCGGTGCGTTGTGCACCTATGTCTGTCAGCTCGAACGATTGGCCCTGCCAAGCGGCTTCAGGAAGGCTTCGACCGGCCCTACGGTTCATCCATCTAAGGATGTGCTTGATGCTCTCAGTGAATCGTTCATGTCCCTTCACCGCCCGAAGCCTCAGCGTAACTTGGCTCACGGGACGAACGACCGAAAGGCCTTCGCGCAGTTTCGCGGCAATAGGGGCTAGCTGTTCTTTGATATCTTGGCGCGGTGGATTCATAGCGATAGATGTGACGCCGAACGTTTGAATTAAGGGGCTGGCTTTAGCCAGTCCCGCTTGAATGATGAGTTAGGCCGAATATTCATTTCAACCGAGTTTCTATCCCAGTAAGTGGTGAAACTTCTATTAATTCCAAAATGGAGTCTTGGCCGACCA
>CAZVXJ010000509.1:0-1925 GCA_964631675.1 uncultured Alphaproteobacteria bacterium | reverse complement strand
CTTCCACGATGGGGGTTTCCTTGCCTTCGGACCCGACGGCAAGCTCTATGTGACAACCGGTGATGCCAGACAGTCCGAGTTGGCTCAGGACCTTTCATCGCTGGCCGGAAAGATACTCCGCCTCAACGCGGATGGCTCAGTGCCTGATGACAATCCTTTTCCTAACTCGCCGGTCTACTCGCTCGGACATCGCAATCCTCAGGGTTTGGCCTGGCACCCTGAAACTGGACAACTCTATGCGACCGAGCACGGGGAGGTCGGCAACGACGAGGTCAACCTAATCGCCGCTGGGGAGAACTATGGCTGGCCCGAGGCACAGGGACCGGAGCACGCGGCACCGTTCCGAGCGCCGCTGGTGACCTACTCGCCCGCCGTCGCGCCGGCCGGTGCGGCGTTCTATAGTGCCGACTTGATCCCGCAATGGCGCGACAGCTTCTTGTTCGCAACGCTGCGCGGAACCCATTTGCACCGTCTGTCCTTCGCGCAAGACGACCCTGCGCGCGTTGTTACAGAGGAGCGGCTGTACGATGGTCAGTTCGGGCGGGTGCGGGCGGTGGTGCAGGGACCGGACGGCGCGCTTTATTTCACGACCAGCAATCGCGAGGACGACCGTCCCGCCGACTCGAACGACGACCGCGTGTTGCGCGTCGTGCCGGGTTAACGGTCAACGTGTTGGTCGCCCCCAATGGCTCCTTGGTTATCGCAGACGACGATGGCGGCGCGATTTATCAGAGTTCCCATGAGAGCAGCTAAAGGATTGATGACCGATCACGTGCGCTCTTTGACCTCTACGACCAGCTCCACGCAGTAGCGGAGGTTGGCATCGTCGACCGGGGTGTTTCAACTGCCACTACAGGTGCGGTAGTGGAGCTAGCAGTGGTATTTGTGGGCGCGTTTGTAGGTGTGACAGGGATTTGTCTACCACAAGCGGTCACCAGCATGGTCATGCCAATCAACCCCGAAAGAATGAGTTGCACCTTTTTTTCACTTGCACTTTTAATCCTTTTGATACTCGTTGGTATTCGTTAGCTGTAAATTGAACTGCATCCGCGCCGATGTTCTCAAGCAGATGCGCCATCTGTCTCTTTCAACTGGATCACGGTTAGAGATTAAGTTTTGCTGCGCCGAATCTTTTCACGGTCTTTGGGTCACGATGATCCAGAAAAAGGCTCGTCCTGGTGTCCAATGTCATGATTGCATTCATATCTTCAAGGCTCAGTTCAAAATCGAAGATGTTGAAATTTTCGACAATTCGTTCCCTCCGAACTGATTTGGGAATCACCACCACTCCTCTTTGCGTGAGCCAGCGCAGAATCACCTGAGCGACGGTCTTGCTGTATTTTTCAGCGATGGATAGCAACAATCCATTTTTGAAAATGTCATTTTTGCCTTCTGCAAAGGGTCCCCAGGATTCGATCTGAACACTGTTTTCCCTCAGGAACGTCTGGGTTTCAACTTGTTGACAGAACGGATGTACCTCGATCTGATTGACCGCAGGAACAACATCGTTATGGACGATCAAGTCCATGATCCGATCCGGCTGGAAGTTGCTGACTCCGATGGCGCGGATTTTTCCCGCTTTATATAGTTCTTCCATTGCCCGCCACGAGCCATACACATCTCCAAAGGGTTGATGGATCAGGTACAAGTCGAGATAATCCAATTGAAGTCGTTGCAGCGATTTCTCAAATGCCTGTTTCGTTTTTTCGTAGCCAGTATCCTGCACCCAAAGTTTGGTGGTGACGAATAATTCTTCTTTGGCAATGCCGCTTTTTTTGATTGCCTGACCGACCGCATCTTCGTTCAAATAAGCAGCCGCTGTATCGATCAAACGATAGCCTGTTTGGAGCGCATCAATCACGCTTCTTTCACATTCTTCGGATTCAGGTATTTGAAAGACTCCGGACCCCAGGATGGGCATTTCT
>CAZVXJ010000508.1:0-1941 GCA_964631675.1 uncultured Alphaproteobacteria bacterium | reverse complement strand
TTGAACGCAACTTTTCCTTAAACCGGAACTCGAATGTCTCTATTCAGCAGCTTCTTCTCTAATGAGATTGCTATAGATCTAGGCACAAGCAATACGCTTGTTTACGTCAAGGGCAAGGGTATCGTCGTCCGTGAGCCATCTATGGTGGCTGTCCGCAAGCGTGACAACAAGGTGATTGCCATCGGCACCGAGGCCCGCGAAATGATGGGCAAGACGCACAAGGAGCTTGAAGTGCATCGCCCCATGCGGGACGGAGTCATCGATGACGACGAACTTGCCGAAGTCATGATTCGCGCTTTCATTCGCAAGGCGCAAAAGAATCGGCTATTACGCCCGCGTGTGATTGTCTGTGTTCCATCTGGTGTAACGAAGTCTGAAAAACGAATCATCCGCGATTCGGCCGAGCATGCTGGAGCACGGGAAGTCTACCTGATTGCGGAGCCCATGGCGGCGGCGCTGGGAGTCGGGCTTCCGGTGAATGAGCCCATTGGAAGCATGGTGATTGATATAGGTGGCGGGACGACTGAAATCGCTGTAATCTCGCTTTCAGGCATTATTACTGATACGTCGATCCGGATTGCCGGCGATGAGCTCGATGAGTGTATCGTGAGCTTCATGCGCCGGAACTACAATTTGCTGATTGGTGAACGTACCGCCGAAGAGATTAAGGTGCGAATTGGAAGCGCAGTCAAGATGGACCAGGAACTTTCCATTGTTGCAAAGGGGCGGGATCTCGTCGAGGGTGTTCCGAAAGCGATCGAAATCAACTCCATAGAAATCCGCGAAGCACTGCATGAACCAATCTCGCAGATTGTTGAAGCGGTACGAGTTGCACTTGAAAAGACTCCGCCGGAGCTGGCCGCGGACATTCGCGACCGAGGTATCGTCATGACTGGCGGTGGTGCATTGATCAAGGGTCTGGACATTCGTCTGCGCGAGGAAACATCTTTGCCCGTCATTTTGGCCGACGATCCACTCACTTGTGTTGTGCGTGGTACAGGAAAAGTCCTCGATGATTTTGAAACCTATCAGAAGGTCCTGCTGAACACATAGGCGGCAATAACATGCGAGACTCCCCGCGTCTTTTTATTCCGCAATTGGATTGGATCATTCTCGCGGCAACGGTCGGCTTTTCGCTGACCCTTCTCTTTTTCAGCGACAACCTCGCTGTTCTTAGTGTAAAGCAAGAGGCAGGGAATGTGCTCACTTATCTGTCGCGGCCCCTTGTGGTAGTCCGTCGAGCTTTTGATGTCTTCAGGGAAAACGCCGAGTTGCGCGAACTGGCAATGTCGCTCAGTCAGGAGAACAACAGCCTTCGCGATCACGCCTCTGAAAACGAGCGGTTGCGCGGTATGCTCCAGTTCCGCGAGAGATTCCCATTCACGCTGAAGCCGGCCAGTGTGATTGCGTACCCAGGAAACGAGATTGGCGGTCGCCTGGTGATTGATCTCGGCAAAGACGACGGAGTACGCATCAACTCGGCTGCGGTGATGCCCGCAGGTCTCGTTGGAAAAGTCGTCGAGTTGGGGCAGTCCAGTTCAGTGATCCAGACTCTTGTCGGAAACTCCTACGGCGTATCCGTCATGATCGAGCGAAGTCGCGCTATGGGCATTCTGCGGTGGGAAGGGCCAGGCTCTTGGACGATAGTGGGCCTCGCTACGGGTGAGGATGTTCAGTTGGGTGACCTTGTTCAAACTACGGGCGCCGGAGCAGTGTTTCCAGCTCATATTCGTGTCGGGATCATCAGCGATGTACGCTCCCAGGCTGAGCCTGGCAGCGGATTTTGCAGCGTAAGGCCTTTTGTTAGATTTGATTCCATCGAGGAGCTGTTCATGGTGACGCTAGAGGCTGGTCAGGTTGATCCCGCGAATGAAGAAACTGAGAGCGCTGTGCGGTAGTGAGTCTTCTTGGGCTTATCATTACCGGGTTGTGCCTGCTGGC
>CAZVXJ010000507.1:0-1942 GCA_964631675.1 uncultured Alphaproteobacteria bacterium | reverse complement strand
CGAAGCCATCGCCCAGCTCGCCGCGATCCAGAAACTGCGCAAGCGGAACTGAGCGGAAGCAACAGCAAAAAGAAAAGGCAGCTTCGGCTGCCTTTTTTCTTTTCAGGGCGTCCGCTGCTAGAATCGCTCGTCATAGTGAGGTTATCGACCTAGAAACTGTCACGCAATGCCGACGCTTCAGCCATTTCAGGCAACACCTCAACCATCACGGGCGTGGTATGGGGCGTCAATCGCTGAATTTCTAAACACTCAGCCAGCGGCTGTCATTGGGCGTTTGGTAAGTAATAGCACTTTTGCAGACCTTCGTTCGCAAAAGGATGCTTGGTTGGCCCAGATTGATCTGTTGCAAGTACAGCTAGTTGGCTTGTCCGGTTCGATATTTCTGGAATTCAATATTCCCCGGATGGGGCGGCGAATTGACGCTGTCCTTCTAATCGGTCCGATCGTGTTCGTGATCGAGTTTAAGGTGGGAGAAAAAACATTCGATCGCCCGGCCATCGAGCAGGTTTGGGATTACGCCCTGGATTTAAAGAATTTCCACGAGGCCAGTCACTCAGCATCCATCGTTCCATTTCTGGTGGCAACTGGAACAAAGAAATCAGCGCAGTTCAATTTACATGCGGATGAAGACCATGTATTTCGGCCTTTGATGGTCCATCCCGAAGGTTTTCGTGAGGCGATCAATCTGGCCCTACAAACTGTTGCAGGTGAAAAGATTGATGACTACAGGTGGTCAAAAGCGCCATACCTTCCGACACCAACTATCGTTGAAGCAGCACGCGCACTCTATGCCCAGCATTCAGTTGAAGCTATAGCGAGATACGACGCCGGTGCTATGAACTTGCGCGTTACTTCAAATCGCATCGAGGAGTTGGTGGACGAAGCGAGAGAGAAAGGTCGCAAAACAATATGCTTTGTTACGGGTGTTCCCGGCGCCGGGAAAACCCTTGTCGGCCTAAATGTCGCTACTCAGCGTATAGAAAAGGATTTACCTACTCACGCCGTTTACCTGTCCGGAAATGGCCCTCTTGTCGCAGTACTCCGTGAAGCACTTACTCGCGATGAAGTTGCAAGGAAAAAGATTCTGGGTGTTCGCGTCCGAAAAGGCGAGGTTGCCGAGAGCGTAAAAGCTTTTATCCAGAACGTTCATCACTTTCGCGATGACGCATTAATTGATTCTGGTCCTCCGGCAGAACATGTTGCTATTTTTGATGAAGCACAACGGGCTTGGACGCTACGGCAAACCGCACACTTCATGCGTCGCAAAAAGAATCACGACGGATTTTCACAATCAGAGCCAGAGTTCCTAATTTCTTGCATGGATCGCCATAGGGACTGGGCTGTCGTTCTTTGTCTTGTCGGTGGAGGACAGGAGATCAATACAGGAGAAGCCGGAATCGATGCTTGGCTAGAAGCGGTGAATTCGCGGTTTCCAGATTGGCATGTATATATCTCATCGAGACTCACTGACAGCGAATATGCAGCTGGTAAGGCGTTGGGTGTAATCCGTCAGCGGGGGAATACCTACTTTGATGACAGCCTTCATCTCGCTGTGTCCATGCGATCGTTTCGGTCCGAGAACGTCTCAGATTTCGTTAAGGCCTTAATCGATTGCGAGAAAGAGGCCGCCCGCGCGGCATTTGCGCGGCTCTCCGGTAAGTATCCCATCTTTATTACTCGTGATCTGAAGCAGGCTAAAGCGTGGATTCGCAGCCATGCACGAGGATCAGAGCGGTATGGATTAGTAGCATCATCCAAAGCTCAACGCCTCAAGCCAGAAGCTATTGATATTCGTGTGGAGGTAAATCCTGTGCATTGGTTTCTCAATGACAGGGAAGATACGCGTTCTAGCTATTATCTTGAAGATGCCGCCACTGAGTTTCAGGTACAAGATTCCGGAGTATATGGTCCCCTCGCTCCTCGTGTTTCTCAAGGCCATGCC
>CAZVXJ010000506.1:0-1944 GCA_964631675.1 uncultured Alphaproteobacteria bacterium | reverse complement strand
TTATCGACAAGAGTTGACGATAACGACGGGTTGGCGATAACCTCAGAACAAAAGTGCTTCTTGACATCTGGCGCATCGGGCGCTATATTGGAGCTGTGCAAAACCGCTCAAGCAAGCCCAAATCACCTAAGCGCCCGCGCGACTTGAATGAGCTTGCGGCTGCCATAGTAGCCGAGGCCACTCAGGAAGAGCCGGAGACGGCCTCAGAGGTTGTTGTCATTGCCGTTGCGGCTGAGGCTGATCCCGCCACCGATGATGGAAAGAACCCGGCCGCCGTCGCCTTGGGGCGGCTGGGCGGGCTTAAAGGCGGGAAGGCGCGGGCGGCGAAGCTGACGGCTAAGGAGCGGCGGGAGATTGCCAGACGGGCGGCGGCGGCGCGGTGGGGATCGAGGCCAAAGGTTGAACATGGAAATAGCGCGGCGGTCGAATGAGATTGAAGCGTGGCTCTTATATACACAGAAGGATTTGCCCCAGATAAACGCTATGATCATTTCGAGATTCATCTAGATGAATTTGATCCGCCACCACAAGATGAATTTGATTATGAAGAAATGGCAGATGGGTTTCTTGGAGGTACGTGTGATGGTATCGCAGTGCGCGAATGTGTTAGAGAAAGCAATAGGGATGTGCTTCGTTACAATGTTGTTACAGACGAATTTGGAATTTTGTGCCAATGTGGTATTATTGTAACGTATTGTATACCTAATCCACGCATACATGGGTATCCGACCAACATGGACTATTACATTGCAGAGTGCAATCGCAATGAGTCACGACGCGAGTGCGGGACACGGGAGCATCGCCTTGTCAAGCCATAAATGTCCGGTGTGCTTCTACGAGAACATGCCGTTTCCGGCCGAGGACTTCAATATCTGCCCCTGTTGTGGCACCGAGTTCGGGCTACATGACGCTGCTCCGACGTGGCTCGAAATCCAGCGCCGCCGGCAGATGTTGGGAAGGAAGTGGATTGTTGGGGGCGCGAAGTTCCGATCAAGGCGCGGCGCACCGGAGGGATGGAAGCCTGACAAACAGATAGTCCAGCTCATCGCGCTCCTAGGGGAAATAGAAGACGCTGGGCCACGCCAAGTAAGAGTCATGGTTGTCAGGTCGAACCTAAAACCCCAAAAAGCACCCCTGCGCTATATTCAGGCGACCCTCTCGGAAATAGACATGTCCCCAAGAACACTGCTAGCATCCGCATAGGGTTCAAGATGCCAAAGCTTCTAGTGTTCGCTCCATGTAGTGACGTGATTATAAGCCGGGGAGGGAATTTATCCCTCATTACTGTGCTTGAAAACCTCAATTTGACGCTTTTTCAGGAGGTAGAGTCTCTCCAAGATGCACTTGTCCCGAGACCGTGGAAGGTCGTCACGATCCTAGAGAGTGTCGACGAAGAAGTCGGCACATCATTCGATCATCGAATTGTGGTAACGTCGCCCAACGGCGAAACGATTGCGGGGGGAGAGTCGCTCGATATTTTGGTTCGGGACAAATGGCAGCATGTGATTGCAGAATTCCCAGGATTTCCCGCTGCGCCCGAAGGGGAATATCGCGTGAAAGGCTACGTTAGGCCATCGGGCACGAAAAGATGGAAGCAGATAGCGTCTTATCCCGTAGTCGTTAAACACAGGAACCAGAACACGGAGGAAGACCCTCACACAAATTCATAATGACTCATATCAAATTGACCTTTTTATACTTGACAATGCTTGAGCGATCAAGTATAATAGAGGCATGAATCGGCTATCAACTCCCCAACGCGCCACCGTCGTCCGCTGCCTGGTCGAAGGCAACTCCATCCGATCCACCGTCCGCATGACAGGCACGGCGAAGAACACAATCACCAAGCTCCTGATTGATCTTGGTGGCGCGTGTTCCACCTATCAGGACGCCACGCTGCGCGATCTCCCGTGCAAGCGATTGCAGCTCGACGAGATTTGGACC
>CAZVXJ010000505.1:0-1945 GCA_964631675.1 uncultured Alphaproteobacteria bacterium | reverse complement strand
AGAGATCCTGGTTGAAAACATCCTGCAAATAGGCGGCAAATCGAGCTGCCCCCTGTCGGCTGTCATAGAATGTGAGGAGTTTACGCCCACCGCCGGGTTTGGCACCAGCCGCGGGATTTGTGCTTGCAGGAAGCCGACGGTACAGTTCAGTCGTCAACACGCTGACGGGTGGATTACCCGTGATCGTAACTGGCGTGGCAATTTCTGTGCCACTAACACGGGGACGATCATTGCAACGACAGCATTGATCGAGGGCAGTAACCGGCTCCGAACGCGCACCTGCTTTTGTACTTTGCTGACGTTCTATCTGATAGAGCTTCACTTTGATTGGCTTTTGACATGTACATCGAGTGATCTTACGACAAGTATTATTGAGGCAGAGCGTAACTTCATGCTGAAGCAAAGTCCCCGCGTCCGGTGTCTTAGAATCCTCTTCCTCGTCAATGTCTTCAGCCAAGCTCGTGTTTGAATCTACAGGTGACCAGCTAAAATAACGACGTTGGGCTTCATGACCACGTTGCACTTCAGAGAGTAGTTTCTCATTGTTATCATTTTCACCGTAAAGGTAAGTCTGCCCGCAGGTACGACAAACGGAGAGGGGATATACGGCACAGTTGCATACTTCACACGTTGTCCGGGGGGCTGTATAGAGTTTGCTCCACGCGCTTGTCTGATCTGAATCTCTCCCGACGCACTGAGGATTTATACACACCCAAAGACCTTGTGGCGGTCGTGCAAACAAGTGGTACCGTGCAGGCAACAGTGGAAGACTGTCATCGCTCACCTTAGCATGCGAACCCAGTTCAATGAGGTGGTACAGAGCGTTCAGCCGATCTGCATCAAAACGTGTTTCTGAAGCAAATAGCGTCCGCGCTGCTTTCTCGACGGAGATTGGGGCATCAGGATTCTCGACCAACATCTGGCGAAGATGATTAAGATGCTCATTTCGCGTCAATACTTTGTGCAGAAATGCAGGTGCAGAAACATCATCTTTCGCTTGGTCAGCATCATCTGATGAAATGACTCCAGCGTCAAGAAGGTATCTAGCAGCATCTGCGGCGGTGGGGGGGAACTCCGAGTCAAGTGCTGGAAGCAACGCACGAACATTGGTATCAAGATAATTCATTGGTGACGGCGCAAATTCATCAACTCCAGGATAACGCAGTACATTTTTGTCAGGCTGCCCGAAGATAATATCCGATGTCTCAAACACTTCGTCAAACAGGTTACCAGCGAAATCTACAGCCTGTTGTGGTTCGTCATTAATCAAGGTTGCGCTTGTTGCAATACAACGGATGTCGCCTTGTCGCTTATTCAAGCGGAGCTTGAGCCTTCGTAGCAACATACTGACTTCGATACCCTTGGCACCACTGTAGGTGTGTGCTTCGTCGAGAACGATGAAGCGCCATGCGCCTGACTCGAACAATGGAGAATCCTCTGGGCGCAGCAATAAATACTCCAGCATGGCGTAGTTGGTGATCAGAATTTTGGGAATCTTTCCTTCTTTGCGGATCTGATCACGACTGATAACCTCATTGTCAAGGATTTCGATGCCCTTAAGCTGTTCACGAGCATCGCTTGTCTTTCGCAATAGTTCACTTGTATAACGTCCAAATGTGATATTTGTCCCGCGCAGCGGTTCGCGTAGGCGATCTAGCTGGTCATTTACTAAGGCGTTGAGTGGGTAGATGAGAACTGCCCGCACGCCTGGTGTTGGATCAATCAGGAGATCATTGAGAATCGGAATAAGAAAAGCCTCGGTTTTACCGCTTCCGGTGCCTGATGAGACACCTACGCCATGTTCATCTCCTGAGATTTTGCGAATGGCAGATTCCTGGTGAGCGTAAAGTGGGGTGTCGACAGGCAGCGGCTTTCCTACCTTGAAACAGTTGAGACGCAAAAGTTCGTGACTTAGGATGCCCTCATCAGCCAATTGCCGCAGAGT
>CAZVXJ010000504.1:0-1953 GCA_964631675.1 uncultured Alphaproteobacteria bacterium | reverse complement strand
CGTCTCTTCCGAGGTCGCGCCGTTTAGTAAGACCGGCGGGCTTGCAGATATTAGCGCGGCTTTGCCGAAAGCTCTGGCCAAAGCGGGGTGTGATGTCAAGGTCCTAACCCCTCTCTATGGTGCGGTTGGTTCAGGAAAACACACCTTTTTTCCCGTGCCGAACGGGCATCATCCTTCCGCTTCTTTTGGCGGAGGTCGAATACCCATTCAGTTCGCCGGCTCTCCCATCGGAGAGGGATCTGTATATTTTCTCGTGTGTGATGCACTCTACGATCGGCCCGGCATCTATGTTGATCCGTTCAGCGGCCGCGACTATGAAGACAATGATTTCAGGTTCTTAACTCTCTGTCAGGCTGCTTTTGAATTTTGCGAGTCTGTTCAATGGGAGCCCGATATCTTCCACTGCAATGACTGGCAGACCGCGCTCATTCCTCTTATGTTACGCCAGATGCAGGCGAAAGGTAAGTTTCTGCACAGCCGATCACTGATGACCATCCACAATATGGCGTACCACGGTTTGTTCGGTGCTGAAACGGCGGGACGAATCGGCGGCGCAGAGCAGTACTATTTTCCCGGAGGTCCGATTGAGTTTTATGGTCATGTCAGCTTTCTCAAGGCGGGCATTGAAATCTCAGATGCACTGAACACGGTCTCTCCGACGTACGCGAGGGAGATTCAGAGCCGCTATGAATTCGGATATGGACTTGAAACTGTGCTCAGGGGATTTGGGGACAAGCTGTTTGGAATTCTGAACGGCATCGACGATGAACTGTGGAATCCTGCGGCAGACCCGTTGATTGCACAGAAATTCACTCCCGATACTCTGGAACTCAAGCATGTAAACAAGAAAGCCCTCTGTGCAAAATGCGGTTTTGAGTATCGTAAAGAAGGACCCGTGTTTGGGATAATCTCGCGAATCGCGGATCAAAAAGGGTTCGAGATATTGACGCCGGTCATAACCGAAATCCTGGGACTGCCTGCACAGATGGTGATATTAGGCAGTGGAGATCCACACTACGAGCACATGTTTCGGGAGCTTTCCAGAGTCTACTCCGATCGATTCGCCGTCAGACTTGACTACGATGAAGAGCTCTCGCACCTTATCGAGGCAGGCTCTGACATTTTTCTGATGCCATCAAAATTCGAACCTTGCGGACTGAATCAGATGATGAGCATGAGGTATGGAACGGTCCCAGTGGTACGCGCGACCGGGGGGCTTGCGGATACAGTCATAGATGCAGACGAATATCCCTCAGATGGAACCGGTTTCGCATTCAACGACTATCATCCTGATGCACTTCGATGGGCGATTGGGAGATGTTACTCCGCGTTCCAGGATAAGGCGCGCTGGACTGAAATTCAATTGCGTGGAATGCGCAAAGACTTTTCCTGGCGAAAATCGGCAGAGGAGTATATTCGGTTGTATAGGCGAGCACTCGAGTCAGAACGCACCAATTGAATCCGCTGGCTGCTCTTACGCTGTCAATCGCATTCTTGGTATCGACTGCAATTGCTGCGGATTGGTCCGATGCAATCATACCAAATGCAGAGATCGAGTTACGCAGTCCGAGGTCGATAGCCTGTGGAACAGACGGATTGGTCTACATTGCCGATAGCGGAAACCACCGTATAATCGTGGTCGATTCGTCCGGCAAGTGGCAGCGGGAAGTTGGTGGATTCGGTGCCGCGGCAGGACAGTTCCAATGGCCATCGGATGTCGTCGCCGACCGCGGCAATGCCATTTGGGTTGTAGACTCGGGCAATCGGCGAGTACAAAGGTTCTCACGTTTACTTGAGTTTCAGGGAGCATTCGTAATCCCGAGTCTCAAGGGTGAACAGTTAAGTCAGCCGGGTGCCATTGCCTTGTCGGATGGCGGAGACGTTTTTCTCTATGATCTCGACTTTGGCCGACTCTTGAAACTAAATCCTCTGTTTGTTCCGCAGGCTGAGTTT
>CAZVXJ010000503.1:0-1955 GCA_964631675.1 uncultured Alphaproteobacteria bacterium | reverse complement strand
GTAATGGCTCAGGCTGAGTGCAAGGTAGGTCATATTGAGCGTGTTCTGCCAACAGAAGATTTCCTCCAGCTCAAAAGCTTCATGCATGCCGAGAACATCCGTGACAAGCTCCATCGGAAACTGATCCTGAGCTGCCGGCACAGGCGTATGCGTCGTAAATACGCAGAGTTTCCGCACCGCTTCGATGTCGTCCATCGTTACGTGCTCTCCCCCGTTTGCACAGTGACGCTCGTCGAGAAGCTCAAGTACGAGCAAAGCGGAATGACCTTCATTGAGATGATAACGCTGCACGGCATCGTAGCCGAGCGCGCGAAGCATTCTCACGCCTCCGATGCCGAGAATAATTTCCTGGCAGAGGCGATACTTTCGATCTCCTCCGTAAAGGTAATCCGTCAAGCGACGGTCCCAGTCGGAATTTTCCGGCAGATCGGCGTCGAGGAAATATACCGGAACAGTGCCTCCGCCTGATCCGGTAATTACGTGCTTCCAAACACTGAGGCGTACTTCCCTCCCCTCGATTGAAACGGACGCCTTAGCGTCAAGCTTCTCCAAATATTTTGCAACCGGCCAGCGTACGGACGTTTCGATCTGCTCCCCGTGTTCGCCGATTTGCTGCTCGAAATAGCCGCAGTGATGAACAAGCGTGAGGCCCACGAGCGGCAGACGCAAGTCCGCCGCCGAGCGAAGCGTATCCCCGGCGAGTACTCCCAGGCCGCCGCTGTATGTCGGGATAGCGGCATCAACGCCTATCTCCATCGAGAAATAGGCGATAACTGCCGCTTCACCCGGACCGCCTTTCTGATCTCTGCTCAAGTCCACAGTTCTCGCAGCAACTCCTCAATTTTTGATTGAGTCTACTATTTGAACCGTGAAACACAAGAGCGGTACTTCCTACCTGCCGTCAGCAATCGGAATCTTCTTTTGACCGGCACCCGGACGCTTCTTCAGCTGAATCGTCAATACACCGTCTTTTTGTTCCGCCTTGATGTTGTCAGAGTCAACTGATTCGGGCAGCTGAATTGTCCGCAGGAACGATCCGAAGCTCCGCTCTGCTGCGTAGTAATCGTCGGTATCCTCGATATTCTCAGTCTTCTTTTCCCCCTTGATCGTCAACAAATCCCCTTTGAGTGAAACATCGATATCTTTAGCATTCACTCCCGGGACTTCACATTTGACGGTGATTTCCTTTTCATTATCCTTGACGTCAACCGCCGGCAGCCATTCTCCTTTTCGACCGAATCCCGCCCCTTGAAGCCTTGTTCCGCGGAAAAATTGATTAAAAAGATTATCCATTTCGCTCCGGAGCGTGTTCAACTCGGGAAATGAAATTCCCGACGACAATTCTCGATTGCGTTTTGAAGGTATCAGACTCACATGTTTCTCTCCTGCTCGTTTATTACACAACACTTCAAGTTACATCTCCTATCGCGCTTTATAGCGCCGCGCATCCACAGCAAGTATGAGCCCTGTCATAGTCACCCCACCCTTGTTCCCCCTAATGTTGGGGCGGGAAAAACTTTTGCACCTTTCAGGGAACTTCGATGGCACAGAAACAGATTCTCTTTCGTTCCGCGGCGCGAGAAAAACTCCTTCGCGGCGCGGCACTCCTGACCGATGCGGTGCGCGTTACTCTAGGGCCCAAATCGAAATGTGTTTTGATAGACAAGAAATGGGGCAAACCTCTTGTCTGCAACGACGGTGTCACAATCGCCAAAGAAGTTGCGCTGAAAGATCCGGATGAAAATCTCGGAGCACAGGTCTTACGCGAAGCTGCTGAACAGACCGGAACCGCGGTGGGAGACGGCACTACTACCTCGACAATTCTTGCATATGCGCTTTTTTCGGAAGGCTTAAAGAATGTCACTGCCGGAGCAAGTGCCGTGGACCTTAGGCGTGGATTTGAACGCGCACTGAGCACTGCGCTCCCGGCGCTCAAAGCACTTGCCAAACCGGTG
>CAZVXJ010000502.1:0-1956 GCA_964631675.1 uncultured Alphaproteobacteria bacterium | reverse complement strand
AAAATCATCCCAATTTTGAGTTTGCTGTTGTTCGCGTCACTGCTCCAGGCAGATGAAACCAAATTCCTTGAACCGATTCTTCTGACATCGTGTGGTCAAAGTGTAGATGCGCTTTCCCTCAAGGTGCTCCTACAGCGTGACTCACTGAGATTCGACTATTTGCCAATCGCTCGCGACTCAGACCTGACGGGAAAGGGGTCCATTCTGATCGTACTCGGCGGTTCTTCCAAAGGGCTCGGCGCGGCAAAAATCAGCGCCGAAGAGGAGATTGCGCGTGTAAAGTCCCTGATCGCGGCAGCCAGGAAGCTACAGACGCCCATTATCGCGGTGCATCTTGGTGGTGCCGCTCGCCGCGGTGCATTGTCTGACCCGTTCAACCAACTCGGCGCGGAATCTGCCGACTACCTCATCGTTGTGAAAGGCGGTGATGATGATCAGTTCTTTGGCAAGATAGTTGCCGAAAAGGAAATTGCCTTTCAGACATCAGAGAACATCCTGGCACTTGGCCCTGCACTTAGAAAACTGTATCGTCCCGAATAATTCACGGTTGAAAGAAGAAAAAAATCGGCTCGCCAATTCGGCGAGCCGATTCTCAATCTCGACTGCTCAATCCCTGTCTACTTCATCAGCAGCATTTTGTGCGTCTGGACGAAGTTCGCAGCGGTCATCTTATAGAAGTAAATGCCGCCTCCGACCGGCAGTCCGGCATCGGACTTCCCATCCCACTTAATGGTGTGCAACCCAGCACCGAGTTTCGCATTAACCAGTGTGCGCACTTCCTGTCCAAGCAGGTTGAACACTTGGATCATCACATCGGATTCAAATGGTACGGAAAAATCAATCTGAGTTGACGGGTTGAACGGATTCGGGTAGTTCTGCATCAACATGAATTGGTCGGGAACAGGACCATTCAAGTCATTGGCACCCAGCGTCATGAAGAACTCGCTGGTTGTGTCATCAAAGAAGACCGTAGGCTGCGCAATGTTAGTGTCCGAAAGGACCAGCTTGCACCAATTGTACGGTTGGTTAGGAAGCTGTACGTTGATATGATTCGAGATTGAATCGCGGGCAACCAGTCCGTGATTGAGGTACGGGCCGCCGGAAGTTGCACGATAAATCAGGTAGATTCCATAGGCCGTAGGACACTCTTCCGGTGTCATCGGGGTGTCAAATCCAAGGCGAATGACGCGCCCTCCCCAGCCATAGCCGGTGAGAGTATCACGAACTGCCTGCGTGAATCGCATCAAGTATGTACTTCCGTTATCCGCATTGGACGGGTCCGAAACTCGCGCACCGTTTGTGGATCGAACCGTGTAAGAGGCAGGTACATCCAATGTCCGCGGAATTAGTGCGTCAGTTCTGGCACCACCCACTGAACTAACCAATTCCCCGTTCTCATAGATGTTATATCCGGTTGGAACCGGTCCCGAAGCCGGTGGAGTCCATACGACGCGAACCTGCAAGCAGCGATTGTTGTCGCTTGCCTGAACGTTCGTCGGCGGGTTCGGCACAGGAGTATTGTCGGGGCAGGCAGCAGTAGCACACGTCCATTGATTCTCGTTCAAGTACCTTTCCTGAGGTCCTGGGGTCACACGGAACGTATCGGAGCGCATACAGGTGTTGCCGTAACTGACCTGGAGCCAGTATACCGGGTTCTCCACCAAAATACTAAAAACAAAATTGAATCCTTGATTGACAAAATAACCCGGCCCTGCGCCGACTACTTCGCCGTTCATGGGCATACATGGACCCGGGAAAATCTGTCCTGCCAGAGTATCACCAACCCCCGGCTGCGGATCATCATCGTCCGGTCCGTTCAAATCGTTGTCCCAGTGGAAACAGACCTGTGCCCCACCGTCCGGAATACATACGCCCGTGCAGTTTCCAATCTGCGGCAAACAACTATTGGCTCCATTACCCTCCCAGTCCGCATAGCCGATTGACACGACCCCTGGT
>CAZVXJ010000501.1:0-1986 GCA_964631675.1 uncultured Alphaproteobacteria bacterium | reverse complement strand
GTAACGCAAAGAACCCGAGCAGTGGTCTGCCATCGGGGCTGGCATACCCAGCCCACAACGGTTCCGCATTGACCGGCTCGATGCGCACCTGAACTTCACCCGCCTTGTGATTCAGCAGCACCACACTCGGCTCGGATGCCATGCCGCGCAATGCGACATAGTTCACTCCCACGCCGTGAAACGTATACGCTGCGCCGCCCATGCTGGAGACATAGAACCCATCCCATTGCGAGCTCCACGAGCAGAACACAAGCCGCCGCGAGCCAGGAATGGAACTGCCCGCCAGTAAGCCTTCACCAAAAGTAAAACTGTCGGGATATAAATTGTAGCGATGCCAACCGTAATCTACCGGACCCAGAATTTTCTCTTCGTCTTCGATGGGACGCAGATACCAGTTCTTGTTGTGGAGATGGACAGTTAGTTCGCGTTGTATGATGGGATAGGTCATATTTATATTCCGATGATTTTATTTACTCTTGAAATCCTGTTCTATAGAGATCATAATATATTCCCTGATTCGGCAGAAGTTCAGCGTGCGTTCCCTGCTCGATGATCTCCCCGTCGTGGAGGACTACGATCTTATTTCAAAACTTTCTCGGTAAACTCCCGGGGTGAAAGTATTGGAATTTTCTTATACGATTTCAGGTCAAGCAAATGCGGGTCACCTGAAACGATGAAATCCGCTTTCCCGTCGACGGCGCACGCAAGGACATAATCGTCATCACGATCTGAACTGATCGGGTCGTCTCCCGGAATCCCCGAAACGAATTCAGCAAAAGCGCGAAAGAAATCGAGCAGGATCTCAGCATTTTCCGTAACGTCCGGATATTTTCGTACGATACGCCGCCGCGAGACAACATTGCTGAACTCCTCCAGCATGTGAAAAGACGTGACGATTTTTATTTCTTCTTTACGCGCCGAGTCCAATATTCGGGCGGAAGAGCCCAAAGCAATCACCCCGCTTATCAGCACATTGGTATCAAGAACGACTCTTAACATGCCGCCCCTTGCCCTTACGGGCTTCGTGCGTTGCCTTGAGCGCGTCAGCCATCACTAGTTCTTCACTCACACGGGAATGGGTCTTCCGAATCGCATTCACGGTGGAGGTAAATTTACGGGCAATGGCAGCGCGATCCAAGTCCGCGTCGAGCAGTCGCCACAACGCCATCTTTTCCTGCGGGGGTAGCTGCCGCAAGGCTTGTTTGATCTGGTCAAACGACACATTCACTCGGATGGTTTCCATGGTAATTACTCCATGCAAATTATAG
Source organism: uncultured Alphaproteobacteria bacterium (assembly GCA_964631675.1). Lineage (GTDB taxonomy): Bacteria > Electryoneota > RPQS01 > RPQS01 > RPQS01 > CAZVXJ01. Next base: position 718 of record CAZVXJ010000501.1, on the reverse strand, counting down.
CACGTCCCTATTCCTGGAATCCTGTCCGATACAACTCATAATACATCCCCTGATTCGCCAGCAACTCAATATGCGTTCCCTGCTCGATGATCTTGCCATCATGGATAACCACGATCTTATCCGCGCTGGTAATGGTCGAGAGGCGATGCGCGATCACAAAGGATGTGCGCCCCTTCAGGAGAATTGCCAGCGCACTTTGAATGATCTGTTCTGTCTGTGTATCCACGGAGGAGGTCGCTTCGTCCAGGATCAAGATGCGCGGGTCCGCCAGCAGGGCACGTGCGAACGAGATCAACTGGCGCTGTCCCACGCTCAACGTCGCGCCGCCTTCCTCCACAGCCGAGTCGTATCCGTTCTTCAAGCCCATGATGAAGTCGTGCGCACCGACCGCTTTCGCGGCGGCGATCACGTCCGCATCGCTCGCATCCAGCCGCCCGAACAAAATATTTTCCTTGACCGAGCCGTTGAACAGGAACGGGTCTTGCAGCACCATGCCCATCTGCCGGCGCAGGGATTGCTGAGTCACCGTCCGCAAGTCAACGCCGTCCACGCGCACACAGCCCGACGTCGGGTCATGGAAGCGTGTCAGCAGTTTGACGATGGTCGTCTTGCCCGCGCCCGTCTCTCCCACCAGCGCGACCGTCTGCCCGGCGTCCACGTGCAGGTCGATCCCATCCAGGACGAGAGTCGGGTCATCCGAATAATGAAACTGGACATT
>CAZVXJ010000500.1:0-1991 GCA_964631675.1 uncultured Alphaproteobacteria bacterium | reverse complement strand
CGAAGAACTGCAGATAGTAAAGGCTGCAATCCTGCATGCCTTGTTCGCACTCGCGAGATTGGGTATTGACTTGCGGGACACTGGAATCTGGGGCACAGTTTTTGAGCGGGACAACAACCCATTAGCTCGTGAAGGCTTGACCAGCGGTAGGGAGCACCCGGCATTTCACAACCCGCTCACCAGCATCATACGCCTTGGGAATGAGGTATTCGAGAATGAATACTATGGAATGGCGACGCTCTTTCATGAACTTGGCCATGCAATAGACACCATTTCTCCGTTCACAGATCTCCATGACCACTTCCAATCTGCGCTTGGTTGTACTTCGTGGAACTGTGAAACTCCGGAGCGATTCCGATTTCGTGATTACGGAATATCTGAAGCTGAAGGATGGGCGGATGCGTTCAGCGCCTGGCTCTTCCATAGTTGGACAGGATCGTATCCAGATCAAGGTCAAGGCGCCTGGCACAGAGTCGAATTGAGGTATATAGGTTTTACAGACTTCACTGTCATGACTAATACGGTCATCGATACGCTGAAGTGGAAGTTTGATCCGAACCCATTCCCGGGGCCGCCCCTTCCACGATGGATGAGACCCTGATGTTAACTAACATACGGAAGATTGAGACAGCGCATTGGCTTCCTCTTGCCCTCATGCTCGTGGCGTTAATCACCTCGGCTTGCGCGAAAGTTGAGCCTCTCCCCCCCTGCACCGGCGGAATTGGCTTGTATGGTGGGGAGACGTCGCTAATAGGTCAAGGCGATGTGGAGTTGGCCTGGGCTCCGGACGGATCAAGCATCCTGTTTGGTGTTTCACGGGTGTCGGTTGAGCTTGTGGACTTATCCCGGTTTCCTGAGGATTGGGATTCTCAAGAAATCGCACCGCTTTCCGAGCTCAATGCTTTTAGTGTGGACTGGTCGCCGGACGGCAAGAATATCGTTTTCGTGAGCCGCAATGAAGAGAATTCTATCTCTCTGTACGATCTGGTTACCAAGCAAATTCTCCAGCTAACGACCGGTCAATGGGATGGCGACCCGCGTTGGTCGCCTGACGGCGGGCAGATCGCCTTCCGCCGTGTCTCCTCCGATGGTGATGGCTCAGTGGGCCAGCTTTATGTGATGAATCCCGACGGCACAAACGCGCTACAGCTAACGAGAGATTCTCCGTTCTTCGCAAGTTGGTCGCCGGATGGACAGCAGTTGCTTTACGTTTCGGAGGATTCGCCTCACGATATATTTGTGATCAATGCAGATGGCGCCAATCGCAGACAGTTAACGGATACAGAGTTCTGCGAGTCCACGCCAAGTTGGTCGCCGGATGGCCAGACTATCGCTTACCTTGCTGCGCCGGACGGCGTGGCAAACATCTACCTCATGAATAGCGGTGGAGGCGGAACGGTGAAGCTGACGGATATTACGGATGACTTCGGTCAAATAACGTGGTCACCGGATGGCGAGTGGATAGCGACTATTGGAGATATCGGCGTACTGAACAATTACTGGCAAGAAATCTACCTCGTCCACAGTGACAGCGGACAGATTACCGAACTCACTAATACACGCGGAGTGAATGAGTCGCTGCCGCTCTGGTCGCCAGATGGGAAATACGTCGCGTATTTGACATTTGATGGGGGAAATTGGAATCTGAATATTATTCCGTCTTCGGGCGGGACACCTGTCCGAGTGGCAAGTATACCAGCGCCCGAGCCATACTCTGGACGTGACGGAGCTGAGCACTGAAATACATGTTACGGCCTGAGGATGCTGTCTAGCTTCCTTCAACACCGGTCACCGGCAGGACAACCTGGGCCGAGAGATAGACGGCGAGCTGTTCACGAACCAGCTGCTGAGCTACGATGATTGGGGCGGCGACCAGTTGACGGCGGAGTTGGACGGTACGCCGGCGACGCTGGTCTCGGAGGTGACGGTGAATCACCGGGGGCAGATGAGCGAGATGGCGCGCGGCAACGGCGTCGTTACCGAATATGCCT
>CAZVXJ010000499.1:0-2000 GCA_964631675.1 uncultured Alphaproteobacteria bacterium | reverse complement strand
CCATGACCTGGGTGAGGGAAAGACCGACTGCCTGCATCTGAAAAATGACAATAATTGGCGCCCACAGCGTGGCAAGCCCCACCAGAAATTGCTGAAGGTAGAACAGTCGGATATTGCGAGAGAATCTTTGGGAAGAGCTCATTACTGACCGTCTACTTATGCCATTGCGGAGCAAAAGTTAAACCGTTAGGTGTCCTTTTCATAAGCGTCACGCAGTTTCTTGCTAAACGGCTTGCCTCTTTGACAGTACTCACAACCACATGGTCTTTTACGATGGGCGCTTGGATAGTATCGCCATCCGACAACTTTCGGTGGTCGGTAAATAGACTGTATCTCTCTGGGTTTTATGGATCGCGGAATAATGACCTCAAGACCCATGGGATCCTTATGCTTCCTGGCTATTCCGATCGCCTCGGCAGCACTGACTTGGATATGTTTTTCGTTATACTTCCCGAGCAAGACCATTTCATCATCATTAATTCTCACGCGGGCGGCCAGCAAGGCTTGTCCGGCGTGTCGGCGGAGTTCGCGCATCCATTGGTGGTTAACAACAAAATTTTCAGTTTGCGGAAAAACGAACACTCCATTGAGGTGACGCCATCTCGATTTCACCACTTTGATGCCATTCTTTTTGAGCTTCGCTGCGTCGTTCTCGTCAAACAAGTGTATGAACTGAGCCATGATTTCTGGATGTTTAAAGCTGGGTTGTGTAGGCCGACTTCACCTTCGTTAGACTTAAAATCATGTCGTCGCCCCGTCCGCAGTAGCATAGTTAGCCGCCACTCGAGAAAATGCTTTACACATTAAATTCACTTAAGAACGTATCATAATCATTTTTTCGCCAACTATCAACTTGAACTTTGGCAATCCTACCGGCAACGGATACTTGTGCAGGTCTAATCAACATAAATGTCATGAATCTCGAGTTGGAAAAACTCTTTCATCAAAATGATCTAATGGCAAGCCTCTGCCATCGGCATGGTACTGCATTATCTTTCTAAATTTGGCTGGATTGAGAATCTCACTTCCACTATTTCCCGTAGAATCCCTTGAACAATTCTTTCGTCAGGCTCTAAATGTCCGCCCGGCAAATTCCATTTACCGTAAACGGCTTTCTTGCCTTCTTGAACAAGAATAATTTTGTTCTCGTATGAAACGACCGCGGAAACAAAAATGTTGACCTCCATGCGGAAATTTCCAATTCCTCTGAAATCTTATAGGTTATTTACCGGCATCTCTTGCTCTGTCATCGCAATACCGCTAGGCGTGTGACCATGCTGGTAATCGGCCGGCAGCAAATACAATCGGTACAATGCCAGCAAGCCGAGCACCGCCACGAAGGCCACCGTCCAGCCAAAGGCGCTCAACAAGCCGAACGAATCCGAAATGATGCCGAACACCGGCAGCAAGGCAATTTGGGCGACCTGCCGGAGGAAGGATTTCATGGACAACACCGTCGCGCGGTGATGGCTAAAAGTGACGCGATTGACCATGTCGTCGGTGGCAATGGGCTGCAGTGAGCGCGGAATCTGAAAAGCTGCCGGGATAAGCAGTGCCCCGGCTATACCGAGCGGCAGTCCTGCCATCATGAAAAAGGTGACGCAAACCAATACCAAGGTTACGAGTAAAGTCGTGAGATCCCCGAACTTTCTGATGACGCGATAAGAATAGTGCGACGTGATCGCCGCAACCAGGTTGTATCCTGCAAACGCAAAACCGAAATAGCTCACCGGCACCTGCCAAAGCTCCCAATACGGATTTAGGGTATGGAAACTCAGCTTCATGCCAACACCAATCACAATGGCAAAAGCGATGGTGTAACGCACGACGCGGTGTTTCCAAATGTAGCGCAAGGCCTTCCAGGTATGCCATAGCGCGGTTTTGCCTGGACGTTTGCCTTCTGCTGGAATGGGCGGTTCGGCAAGCAAGAAGAAACTAATTGAATTCAGCGCACTGATGCCGGCAGCCAGAGCAATCGTCAATCGAAATCCGAAGCGGGC
>CAZVXJ010000498.1:0-2007 GCA_964631675.1 uncultured Alphaproteobacteria bacterium | reverse complement strand
GAACAAGCTTTGGTACAGCGTGTACTCCTCATGGAACTGTGACTAAGGCGACGCGCTCGCTCCCCTTCGTGCATCCACCACTGCGGACGCTCTGGGCAAGTGCACAGACTCCTGTCTTGGCAACTCACCTGTTTGAGATCCGGAAGGTGTGATGGAACCTGCGATGCTGACGAGCACTCTTGTACCTGAATGACATGCCGCTACCCACCGGCTAATTATGCCTTCCAGATTGGCCGCAACAGCGACAGCAACATCCCACTCGTGAATACGCCAAGTATTGTGATGAGCATGATCGACATGGAGATCCTTCCTTGTTTGGCTATCGCGCTCTATCCTTTGCGACTTCTGAGCCATTCGTGACTCGATCACTTGCATGAGCAATCGCAGTGCCACTGCATATTCAAGGTTTGGGAAGGGCATGATCATGAAGAGTTTCGTCTAGATATCAAGGGATTCAGATGGCTTCTGTGGCCCACACACAGGGTGAGGCGGGCCGCCTTATGGCCTGCACTGGATTCAAGGTGAATCACTAGAGATTCAAGGAATTCACTTTAGGGCATACGAGCTGAACTCATCAGCGGATGAGTTGACTGGAGTCCTCCCGCACTACCTCGAGCTCCTTACCACGGAGCAAGGCCAATCGAACACCGCACTGCATTGAGTTGCCTGAATCGCGGTAGGTCGAAGTGCTATGAGGTGTCCGGAACCTGCGATCGAGTACCGTCAACCTAGGACCTAAGAAAATACGGAATTTCACAGCGCTATACGAAAGAGGGGATAGGCGGATGTTGGCTTTAAGCGTATGCTCGCGAGCATCCCGTCACAGATTCCCGCGTAGTTTGGCCGTGTTGCTCTTGTCATTCATCGTTGCACCGGGTGCAAATGCGGACCGCCACCGCCCGAATATGTTGCGATCGCTTCCCCTGCTTGCCCTATAAGACGACGAGCCGAAATCCAAATCATATTGGTCTGATTCTCATGGCGGTCCGTACGTGCCTCATGCGTACCGCCGGCGTTCTACCATCCGAAAGATAGCAAGCAAACTGTGCCGATTCTTTATTTGTTCGTGAAGGCGCAACCTCTTTCTCCGAATTCTCCGCCTCCTTGCTCGAAAGAAAAGATGAGGGCCGATCACTCATCAGGAACTGAACGCGGCGGCGCAGCGCCTGTGGACTGTGCCGGCGCGTCAAACTTGATCAATGGGCCTGTGGAGCGAGCGCATCGTTCGTACTGGTCTTCACGAATCCTGGTGAGAGGAACTGAGTTCGGCGCACTGGTGCGTCACCGAAGTGCACGTCGGGCACATCGCGCTAGGTGGTCCATCGTCGGAACGCTGATGGTTGCATTGACACTGGGGTTCCTGTCCATGCTTGAGACTAGCTGCAAGAGGGAAGCCACCGCGCCACCGGGCGTGGTAATGCAACTTGTGCCGTCCAAGACAGAATATCGACTGAACGAAAAGATCGAGATTGCGGTCAATGTCACTAACCACAGTAGCAAACCGTGTCAGATAAGCGGCGCTCCTGAGGTGGCGTTAACTATACTGTCATTAACCCGAGAGGGGCTTCAAATCGTGCCAGGCACCACCACCAGAACCTACCTGAACGGCTTTGGCAACTTTGTCCTCGCCAGCCTCGTAACAGTCGATCCAAAGGCCTCTCTTTCTCTCTCATTGATTAGCCGCTCCAATTCAGAAGCCAGCTCTGGAGTAAGTTTGAGAGCCGCTCCGGTTCAGGCAGCAGAAGATGGTTCAGTCGCGGTTTGGCCGGTCGATATGCCCGGGGCATATCGTCTCACCGTTAAGCAGTCTTTACCTCCGCTTCCAGACTTGCCGGCGAATATGTGCCAGTCTTCAACCGATCCAGTAATCATAAGTTTTAGTGTGGCAGAAGCATGAAACGGTGTTTTCGGCGCTTATCGAGAAGGTTTTACCGGCACACACGACGTGTTTTGGCACTGAGTGTATGGGTCGTCCCTCTACTCTCCTCGGCAGCTCATGCCACTCTG
>CAZVXJ010000497.1:0-2010 GCA_964631675.1 uncultured Alphaproteobacteria bacterium | reverse complement strand
TTCCGAACGCCGGCAGAACCACGTTTATCAACAGATTGGCCGTGAACGACAGCGTAATATAGATCAGAAAATTTGCGATCAGGAACAGGCCAATGCCTTTAAGCCACTTCATTGAAGTCCTCCTTCGCGATAAGCTTTCGCCGACGCACCCGCACGAAAACCGAACAGGCCACATTATACACAAACTCTTTTTCAGAGTTGCAGTAACTAGTGATCATTGATTTCATCAAATAAGAACGCGCTGTTGAAAGTCAAGACATTCGAAGTCGCTGAAAGTACGGGGTAAAGTTGACCCGTCTCAGTTATTCCTGTTAGAAAGTTCTCATGGAGGTTATTCGGAAGTCATTTTGTCTACTTGGCATGGTGGGATGGTTTCTCGCTGCACTCGTCGCGGTCGGGCAAGCCACTGACGGCTCAGAACCTGGCCCACCGACTGTCGTCCCAATTTCACCCGATGGGGTTCAGCGCACCACGGTCATTCTTGATAGCTACTCCTATTCACCGAACCATCTGGTTGTGGAAAAAGCGAAGCCGGTTGAGCTGAATCTGACCAGCATCACCATGATTACGCCGCATAACTTCATCCTCAAAGACTCGGACGGCAGCTTGTTGGTCGAGCAGGATGTCGGAGCCGGGAAGACCGTCGTGGCTAGATTTGTCCCGACTCAGCCTGGCCTCTTTCCATTCTTTTGCGACAAACGACTGTGGCCGATGCCCAGTCATCGTGACAAAGGAATGGAAGGAATACTGGAAGTCAAATGACGCAGGTCATGAGTACTACCTCTCCGAAAGAGGAGCTGCTCCGTGATCTGCTCAAGCGTGTGTCTCGCCTCTTCTATACGACGCTAGTCGTCGTGCCGTCGGATGTCCGCGATCAAGTAAGTTTGGCCTACCTCTTTGCCAGGGCTGCAGATACGATCGCCGATACGGAGCTGATCGACCGATCGCGCCGCTTGGGTTTTCTCAACCGCTTCAGGGAGCAGTTTCTCGGTGAGCAAGTAGACTGGGCACAGGTCCTTGCGATTCAGCAGGCTATAGGGCCGTTTCAACAAGATTCGGCTGAGCGAATCCTGCTCGAACATCTGGATGAATGTTTCCGCCTCGTTCTCGATTTTTCGTCGGACGACCGACGGAGGGTCCAGCGTGTCATGACGACCCTGACGCAGGGAATGGAAATGGATCTGAGCACGTTTCCTGGAAATTCCGTGGCGGATCTCACGGCGCTCAAGACCTTCGATGACCTAGACCGCTACACTTATTATGTGGCGGGATGTGTTGGTGAGTTCTGGACCGACCTGATGTGTGCCCATCGGAAGGCACTGGCGAACTGGGATGTTCAACAGATGTCCGAAGTCGGAGTGCGATTCGGCAAGGGGTTGCAACTGACGAATATTGTCAAGGACATCGCCCACGACCTCCAGAAGGGGCGTTGTTACATTCCTGAAACGATGCTCACCGAAGTCGGGCTGACGCCGCATGACCTCTTGGATCAAAACAACCTTCCGCGCCTCAGGCCTATCCTGAATCAACTCCTTCGTCTGGCGGTCGAGCATCTCGATCAAGGCTGGCTCTATACGATGGCGATTCCACGGTATGAAACCAGGCTGCGGCTGGCTTGCATGTGGCCGATTCTTTCAGCCGGAGAATCGCTTAAACTCGTCATGAATTCGCCTGACCTCTTGAATCCTGCCGTGAAAGTCAAAATCTCTCGCAGCAAGGTCTATCAGATCATGACTATGACAACCGGTACTGTCGCATGCGGCTACGCCGGGACTGCCTACTGGGGGCATCTGCGCAAACAGATCCTGTGAATTTCTCTTTTCCTCTTACGAGGTGGCGTGGGCAATCTTCAAACTACGCGCATTGACCGAGCGCCGCCCACAATTTAACATTCAGGCAATTCTTGAGTGCGTGGTCAGCGAGCACAGGTGATTGGCCACACCACCTCGCTCCTTACTTCTTCTGCGGCTCCAACAGCTTGTCGCCTTTCCTAAAAACGACATAGATCGC
>CAZVXJ010000496.1:0-2014 GCA_964631675.1 uncultured Alphaproteobacteria bacterium | reverse complement strand
CTGCCCTGCCGCTGCACATAGAAGTCATAGTCATAGTCCATATCATAGTCTGCCACAGCATACATGACCGCATGGGGATAAGGCTGGCCGAAGAAATCGGTTTCCGTGCCGTGAACGACTATCTCATGAAACGTCCCATCGCCATTGTTTAAGTAAATCGTATGCCGATCCATACTCTCGACCAGTAAGTCGGGATACTTGTCGTGATTGAAATCTACGAACTCTGATCCACCTCTGGATTGCACACCCGACAATCCCGCGGAAACCGTTCGATCTTCGAAGACGCCGCCACCGAGATTCAGATAGAGACGATCTGATCCTTCAATCCGGCATAAGAACAGATCCTCATTCCCATCGAGATTGATATCTCCCTCACAGAAGCGGTGAAAGTCAGTTGATGGAAGCTGCGAACCGGCTGTGATATCGGTGAAATGCTGTCCGGCCTCATTCCTGTAAAGTCGCCAACCCGATACATAATGCCCGATTAACAAATCCAGCCAGCCGTCGTGATTGATGTCCAGCCAGGCCATGTCCCGAATACCCGTCGAGACCATAATTCCATACTCAGCGGTTCGATCCGTATAGGTGCCGTCCACATTTACCAGGAGTTGCGCATTCGATCCGTACGCGCAAGCGAAAATATCCAGATCCCCGTCGGCATCGAAATCCATCGGGATCGTATTCTGACCATCCGGCTCGGTCGGAAGTCCGTTATTCTGCTGTGCAGAAAAGTGCGCACCGTCGTTTAGATAGAGCACCATGGGCTCCCAGAATCGGCGAGTTTCCAGCATATCCAAATCGCCATCACCTTCCACATCATACCAGAATGCCGCAGCAACCGAGCCGGCATCTCCGATGCCTGAACTGGAGGCCACTTCTTCAAAGGCCGGCTGCGCCTCTCCGATATTGACCAAAAGCAACACTGGTACTCCGGCCAACAGAGTGGAGAATGTGACCCATAATTGATTGAACTTCATTACTGGCCTCCTATGCACGTGTGCAGAACCCGTTCGGGGTTGTGTCTCTCAGCCACCCGCTGAAATATACACTGCCACTCTGCCATTGTCAAGTCACGACGGACTGCCGGGTGATGGCGCTTGCGGGTCTGTGGAGCATAGAGAGCAAACGGGCGACCCGAGAGGATCGCCCGTTTGCCATACATTGAACGCCTGCGGCGCTACCTCAGGGGTTTGCCCACAGCAAGTTCCAGGGCAATGAGATTCGATTGGTATTCAAGGACTTTCGAGATGTGATCGGTTTCCGCCTGTTCGAAAGTGACTTGTGCGTCTCGCAGCGACAACTGCGAGGTTGCGCCAAGCCGGTAGCGCTCGCGCTCCAAGTCAAGAGTTCGTTGAGCCAGTTCACGATTGCGTGACGTTACAGAGAGCTGATTAAATGAGTTTTCCATATCATAGTAGGACTGGCGCACATCTTTCTCAAGTGACAGACGCAACTCACGCTCTCGTTCGTAGGCCTTGTTGCTCGCGACCTTCTGCTCTGCAATGCTCAGCTCCCGCGAAAAACCATCGAACAAGTTCCAATTCAAGCTCAGGTTGTACGAAGTGTTCCGGTTTCTCGGGCTGAGAGTCCACGCATCATCTGCCCCGGACTGTTCACTGGACGACCACGTCGCTCCCAAGGATGCTGTGGGCAGATAATCCTGCTGGTTTCGGCGCAAGTTAAACCTGGCCTGGTCGGCACTGAGCTGCGCTATGGCGAGGTCCGTGCGAAAGTCGTAAGCGATCGCAATCAAGCTGTCCAAATCAAACTCAAAGGGACTTGGTTCGCCCGGTGAAGCTAATTCAAACGAACTGCGTAGGTCGATACCGAGGGTTCCATTCAGTTGCTCCCGGGCGGTAGCGAGCGCCCGCTCAGCGGACGTGATTTCGTTTTCTGCGCGACCCAGTTCTATCTGTGCCTGCAGGACATCCAATTCCGTAACCGCCCCGACATCAAACCTGGCTTTGGCCAAGTCATAGGCGTCCTGCCGCTGATCACGCAGCTTCTTGCTTAA
>CAZVXJ010000495.1:0-2020 GCA_964631675.1 uncultured Alphaproteobacteria bacterium | reverse complement strand
CCTGTATTACTCATCGGTAGCCGCAGACTGCCCAAGAGCGGCGTAGGGAAATAATGTCTATATTGGTTCGATTTGCAGGATGTATCCGCACGGGCGCAGGCGACCGTTTTCAGCTTTGGCAGGTTTTGGCATAGACAGCTGTGCGGATCAAAGCCAGGTGGTTTGCCGTTTCGGGAATGAGATCAGTGAAATTTAACACCATATGCGGTACTAAATGCGATATCAACAATTGAAAAAGCCTCGCAATTGGCTCAGAATGGGGTTTCTCACAACAACCACTCAAGACAAGAACGAGGCTTTATGGTTCCAAAGGCTACACCAAATCAGCTGGCAGAGCAAGTTTACTTTCGCTTACAAAAGGGGAAAACGGTGCAAGCTGATTTTAGCGGCGGTCGGATCACTGGGCTAGGTGGATTGCCAGTGATTGGCGAATTGGAGATGACGACCGAGCTGATTAGAGGCGCAGCACTGGCTGTTGTAGACCGACGAGTGGGTAGAATCAAGCACAGCATGGTGCATCTCTTTCGGCAGCGGGTGCTGCTCATCTGTGCAGGATATGAAGATGGTATCGATTCGAATTACCATCGCTACGACCCTGGAGTGCTGCTGGCGATGGGACTTCGATTGAATGGGGAGGATGCACTAGCTTCGCAGGCGACGATCAGCGTACTTGAGACGAGGCGCATGAACGGAGCGAATTGCTATCGACTGGCTCGATACATTTTGAACTTCTATGTGTCTACTCACAAGAAAAGACCGAAGCGGATAGTTCTCGATTTTGATGGTTCGTGCTTTCCAGCACATGGGGATCAACAGGGCACAGCGTACAGAGGGTACTACGAAACGGACATGTACTTTCCGTTGTTAGTGTTCGACCAGCATGGTTGGCTCATCGCTTCGATATTGAGACCAGGAGATCACAGTGAAGTAAAGATTACAGTTGCTATTTTGAAGCGGATAGTTCATCGCTTGCGTGAGGCCTGGCCTGGGATCGAAATCGTGCTAAGAGCTGATGCTGGATTTATGAGTCCTGCAATCTATGGATGGTGTGAAAAGAATGACTTACTGTATCTCATTCGCCTGAAGGTAGCTGGAGGTGGCGGTGGACTGAACGATGTCGCCAAACAGTATGTCCGAGCGGCTGAACACCGCTTCAAAAGGAAGTTTGGCAAAGAAAAGTTCTTAGGCAAGGACGGCCAGAAAAAGCGCAACAAGTTCGAAACTCAGCTCAAGATGCTGCCAAAGGCGGAACGTCGAGAAGAGCTGCACAAGCATCGACAACGACAAATCCGCGAATACGGCGCATTCTACTACGAAGCAGGGCAAGGGAAGAAGAAGTGGGGCAAAGAACGCCGAATTATCGTGGTTTGCGATCATCGTGACACCGGTGCCAAGAAGATGTTCTTGGTAACGAACATTGAACACGAGCTACCTCAGCGGTTATACGAGGATTTGTATTGTCAGAGAGGCAATGCAGAGTTGTTCATTCGCGACCTGAAAGCACTGAAGGCAACGAAGTTGAGCTGTTCCAAGTTCGCAGCGAATCAATTCAGGCTCCTAATGCACGCGCTTGCATACCTGACACTGCATCAGCTTCGACAACTCCTCCCACCATCAGTTGGCAGACAGACAATCAGGTCAATCCAAGAAAAGATTATCCGAATCGCGGCAGCCATTAAGGAATCTGTACGGCGGGTTGCGATCCTCTGGACCAGTCATTGGCAATGGGAACGTTTGCTGCTGTATCTCGCACGCCGACTGCGACTCATTCCGCTGCCGTCTTGAATCATCAATCCGGCATCGCCCACATTGATCTTCTTCCAATCTAAAGACTGCCAATTGCACCGCAACCCAACAGCGGTGCGCTTTGTGTTGCAGACGCAAGTCTTGCTACAGGCAGTAGTTCAGGATGGACAGCTCATTTCGCGCAATTTGTCCTGAAAATTAGCGGCGGTTAACGGCAAAAACACCGATTCTATCGGGCTTGCCGGATGTCAACTATATGGATGAATAGAATAGG
>CAZVXJ010000494.1:0-2022 GCA_964631675.1 uncultured Alphaproteobacteria bacterium | reverse complement strand
AACCGTCACAGAGTCAAAGTCACCTCCACGTCCCGTACCGTAGCGCAGTCCATTGACGGCTGAGCGCACCTGTCATGAACGAGCAAGCCCTGACATCCCCGGTTGAACCACTGGCTGATCGCAACCATCGAGCGCCCCAGCTTTCAACAGAAGACCGCGAGGCGCAACTACTATGGCGGTTGCGGTAACAAGTGGCGAGTTCTCATATGCGGCAAATCGTACGGACGGCTCGTTTGAGAACGGCCTTGGTCGTCGGACTAAGCTTGTTCTTCTGGATGGGGCTTTTTGTGCTCTTTTATGAAGGGTTCAGCTTTGTCGTGGAGCATGTCGGCGACGCGGGGGCGACCTATCACGCCAAGACGGTGAGCTTCGTGTTCCATTTGTTTTTCGCCTCGCTCAATGTGATGCTCGTGTTTTCTTCCGGTATCATCCTTTACACGGGCTTGTTCAATTCCTGGGAGACACGCTATCTGCTGACTCTTCCGCTACGTGCAGAGCGCATCGTGCTCTACAAATTCCAAGAGGCCGTATTTTATAGCAGTTGGGGGTTCTTTCTGCTCGCCAGTCCGATCATGATCGCCTACGGCATCGTGGTTGGTGCCCCGTGGTATTATTACTGCTTTTTACTGCCTCTGATTTTGGCTTTTGTTTATATTCCCTGTGGCATTGGCGCGATCCTCTGTTTATTCATCATTCATAAACTGCCAAACCTACGGAACGCGATCGTTCAATATGCGGTCGTTGTTTGCCTCCTGCTCGTGGTTCCCGCCGCGTGGCGGACCATTAGCGCTCCACAATCCAGACTCTTCGGTCATGAATGGTTCCAGGAGACGTTACGGCGGTTTCATTTCACGGAACAGGAATGGCTACCGAGCACTTGGCTCACAAATGGTTTGCTGGATGCTGCACGCTCGCCCACGATAGTTTTCCACACAAATAGTCCCGCCGATTTACCCATCGTTGGCAGCACGATGTCTCTGGCGTTGTTGATTTCCAACGCGCTGTTTCTTCACGTCTTGATGGTCTGGGCAGCTAGGCGTTGGTTTCGCGCGAGCTACGTCAACTTCGCCTGCCGCCGCACGCGGCGCCGCCAAGTGCGACTTGCCTGGTCAGATCGTATCGCCGAGCGGTTGCTGCTAATGTTTCCTCAACCACTAAGACTGTTGTTGATTAAAGATTGGCGGTTGTTGCGCCGCGATCCGGTGCAGTGGTCTCAGTTCCTGATTTTTTTCGGCTTGCTCGGGCTATATTTCCTCAATGTGGATCGCTTCAACAATCCCCATAATGACATTGGTTATGTCACTTGGATCAACATGGTGAGCTTTCTGAATCTGGCCGTTGTCGGACTAATTCTCTCCACGTTCACTACGCGATTCATCTATCCGATGATCAGCTTGGAAGGCCAATGCTTTTGGATTCTCGGGCTGTTGCCGATCGATCGAGACACGATTCTGTGGAGTAAGTTCTGGTTTGCGTCGCTGGGTTCCTGGTTTCCCTGCGCCGCACTTGTAGCGCTAAGCGATATGATGCTTCAGGTGCCGCTGCTAGTAATCGCCGTTCATCAACTCACCTGCATTCTGCTTTGCCTCGGCCTGTCGTCGATTGCCGTCGGATTCGGCGCGATGATGCCCAACTTTCGCGAAACGTCCCCCTCGAAAATCGCTGCTGGATTCGGTGGCACTTTGAACTTAGTCCTCAGCGCGCTCTACATCATGGTGGTGGTGGTGCTGACCGCGCTGCCCTGTCACTTCTATTTGCTGGCCGGCAGAGGACCATGGGGTAGCGATTTTTTCAGCCCAGACCATCTTCGCATGTGGCTAATCATCGGTACAGGAGCGGCGATTGTCGTCGGCGCCATCGCCACAGTAGTTCCACTCCGACGCGGCCTATCGGCATTTCGCAAGCTTGAATTCGCATAGTGTCATAGGCCGGACTCCGCGCCGTTTTGTGCTGGCTTGCGGTTCGCCGGACGAGCGACTGCAGCAGCCGTTCCTGGTGCGTATGTAAGCGGCGTGAAAATAA
>CAZVXJ010000493.1:0-2022 GCA_964631675.1 uncultured Alphaproteobacteria bacterium | reverse complement strand
CGGACGCAAAGTGCGAAGCGTTGTATACAATCTCTTTTTCGTACGCCGCCGGCCCCGACCACAATTCTTCAACTCTTCTTCCCAGCACGTCAAACAATTCAATCTTGAAGATTCCCGGTTCGGGCATCTCAAACCTGAGCGTCACCGTCGCATTGAACGGATTCGGAAACGCCCGTAGCGTGTAGCTTGCTGCGCTTCGATCTCTTCGCTCCGGAACATCGAGAAAACTCGTGTCCGGATACCACGGCTCGAACGGGATGCTGTCACCCACTTCATCACCCAACCCATCCGGATTCAGCAACGGATGATACGGCCCAGAGGCATCCCCCCACCAGTTCCAGCGCGCGTCCAAATGATGGTCAAACTCGGCAGGCTGGTAAATCTCAGCCGCCAAGTATGTTTCCAAGAATAAGTTCTCCCGCAGGGTCATTTCGCTTGCATATGAGATGATTGTGGCTGCATTGCTTGGTTCCAGGCGAACGAACCGATTTCTTGAAACCAGCATCGCTGGACCCCATGAAACCACGCCCTTGCTCCTCATATTGGCCGTACATTCCTCAACGACATTGTTCGCAATAAGGATCTCGGGCATGCGATGTTCGACTAAGGTATCGCAGCCGACTGAAATACCGGTCCCTCCTTGACCAGTGACGACTTCATTGTTGATGAAATGATTGTTTTCAATGGTCACTGATTCGCCATCGCATGGAATTCCAATCGTCATTTCACGTCCGCCGAGTAAACATCCTGTGAACAGATTTCCCGCTACGACTCCAGAAAATTCGCCCAGTGCGACGGGAACGAAACCACAGGGGCCGTACGGCCCGAAAACATTTTCGCGAATCTCCATAGAACCACCATGCGTCGTGAGCAGATGCCCAAGAACCACACCGCGAAACTCGCAGCGAAAAAAACGTGAGCTGTCGCTGGCCACGACCAAATATGCGGTATCCCCCGAAAAGGTACAATACTCGGCGACGATCGGTGCGTTACTGGGACTGACACAAAAATTTTTGCAGCCGCGAAAGACACAGTGTTCCATCTGAATTGGACAGTAAGTGCCGCTGAATCGCGCTATGGCGGAGTACACGGAATCAAAGCGGCATCTGCGAAACGTAGTTGATGCCGATTGGATGGTGATTCCACCGGGCCATTGGTTGGCACGCGGGTACATTTCCGGGCCATTACGAAAAACAAAATCTTCGATAGTCACTACGCTTCCCGGCGCCAAGTTGAGGCAGGCTAAGGAATCCGATCCGGGTACTAACGAGGGATCGATTACCGTGGGCGAATATTCTCCGGTGTCCGGCGACACGTCCCCCTTCAAAACAAACGCTCGCGACGGCGCATTCAGCGACTCACGATAAACTCCCACCGAGACCAGAATGGTGTCGCTGTCCTGAATGATGTCGAGCGCGCCCTGAATCGTCGCGAAATCCTGCGGCACACGTAACGTGGTTGCGAAAACCAGTCTCGTCAGTGCGAAGAACACGACAAGCGCCGAAGGCAGACATACTCTATGGAGCAGGACAAACACTGGTATTCAAAGAGACCATTACTGTTGCCTTACAGGCGGAACAGTCATTGCACGTCGTGGGCGGAGTCCACGGACACGGAACCAGGCAGACATACAACGTATAGGTGGGACCGGGAACCAAGTGCGCGGCGCCGTTGCCATCCGGCGGACAATAAGTTGTACAGTCATACTGATTGCAATCACCCGTGTGGCATTCTCCGAGCACGTTCCCGTTACCATCGCAAATAAGTGCGCAGGCTTGGCAATTAAAGCAACTGCCGCTGCCGCATTGCGTCGCCACCTTGAGATTATAGTATTCATCACAGGGGACTGTAAACTCCCGGCTCACGCATCCATTCACCGATTGACAAGACCCACTGCAGGTTCCTGCAGAACAAGTATTGTCTTCAAGGCAAATTGAAAACGCACAGGTTTCAGGGCTGTACTGCGCAAAAACGCTCGCCGCGCAAACCAACGAGCCAATGACTAAAGTTGCTGTTTTCATG
>CAZVXJ010000492.1:0-2026 GCA_964631675.1 uncultured Alphaproteobacteria bacterium | reverse complement strand
CTTGGTGTCAGTGTGATAGATGATCCAAGCGGCCCCGAAGAGGGGCCGCTTGACATTTGTATAGGAAAATCGTAAACTTAGGGTCTGCGGGAACATGAAATGACACGCAGTGTCCGGGGTGTAGCGCAGTCCGGTAGCGCATCTGCTTTGGGAGCAGAGGGTCATCGGTTCAAATCCGGTCACCCCGACTATGAAAAACAGACCAGACGGTCTGTTTTTCGCTTCATCGACATGCCTTAGATCTTTGTTCTGACAGGATCGAAGTACTCGCCGCTTTGCATCCGGCACATGGCTACCGCATAGTGACAGGTGTCCGGAGCCGCGCCGGAACGCACTACCGCTCCGTACGACAATCCTTCCACCGGATCCATGCGAAAGGCGAAGAAGTGCGCGAAATCCGCATTCAGCACAATCACGCGGAAATCATCGTCGGCAAGCTTCAGCACTTCAATATCCGTCGGATAACTGAACCCCGCATCTGACGTATCCGACTGCTCAATGAACCAGCGCGTGGAAAGCGTCTCCAGCCCGGGAATGCCGAAGAAGTTCTCTTCTGCTTCGAGCGTGACGGCAAGAAGTGAAATCGGAAGAGCGAGAAGCAACAGTATGCCGTATTGAATCATGGTATGTTATTCCGGTTAGCGCCGTTGCTGTCTTTCTGCGGACTTTTTTTCAACAAATCTCATGCGCATTCGCTCGTATTCTTCGCGCTTTTGGTCCGGATTTAGTTCAGCGTCAGAGATGCTTGTTATACCATTAGTTTCATAGTTCAATTGGAGGAAATGCAGCGCCTTATCCCATTCATGCAACTGTGTTGCTGCACGAGTCGCAATCGAGAGTCCAAGCGGCGAACGCCATCCATGAATAGCAAACGAATCTGCGAGTGCGACGGCTTGAGAGTAGTTTCCTGTCGCATCGGCATAACCCACTTTTGATAGACGGATGTTGTACTCGTCTGTTTGCGTTGCTGCAGACCTAACATCAAGACACAAGTCAGAGTTACTTTCAAGCAAATTTCCTTGCTTCTGTTTGTATCGCGCACGAATACAAATCCTCTTCCCATCAAGTTCGGGCACTACTTCAAAAGTGAAGTGATACGTCAGCGTTCGATCGCTTACATCAGGCTCGCGGCCAGTGGCACGCCAGAGACTATCCTGGATCGATTGATACCAAGTAATGTATGGTCGAAACTCTATACCGGACATCGTCCAGTCAGAGAATTCTACCCCATCATCCGCGTCAATCTTGACTTCGATGTCTAGCGCATCGGGCCAATCTCGAGTTATTCCTTCGTACCTAATTTTCTGGCTCAACGAGGGAATAATCCGAATGACAACTTCTGCAGTCGAACCCACCAATAGAGCAGGTACCTGACTTGATTCTTGCTCGTTGTCTCTGAAACCTCCCCAACTGATGGTGAGGCGGGTTGCACTGCTTGCTTCTGTTGAAACCGGCGACACCCACCCTCCGATGAGGGCTGCAAGAATCAAGAGAATTGATGTCAGCTGTTGGCGCATTGCATTAACCAGAGTTTGATTTAGCTTGAGGGAAGGACAATTACTCAATTGCTACGGTCTCAGGCCACGCTCACTTTCGCAATGCCACGAATCAGGTAGGAATCCTTGGCCAAAACCACGCTCAAGCCAATCCTCCCAATCTTGCCAACTATTGGCCGAAGTCGGCTGAAGGCTCATAAGGCACTCCCACGCCCCAGCTTCCTCCGGATTGTGGTGGTCAATCCCCATACTATGCCCAAATTCATGAAGGATGGTCCTGTTGATCCTGATTGCTCGCACCGTGGGCGCTTTCCCGCCGCGGCATGTGTCTTCACATTTCCGGAACGTTCAGGAGTTGTCATGACAGCAGCGGTGTAATCAGCTCGCGCATCAAAACAACTTCACCGTGCTGTGAATTGAAAAAGTAACTTGCCGCGCTGGACCACGGATAGTCCTGTGGATTCTTGCAAAGCTTCTTTTTGACCGGATTCCAATGCATGTAGTCCAGCTTAGTCCAGAGCGCGCGCGAA
>CAZVXJ010000491.1:0-2030 GCA_964631675.1 uncultured Alphaproteobacteria bacterium | reverse complement strand
TGACGAGCCCGATCACGGCACAGCCCCGACTTTGCTGGAACTTGGTTGGCGTGCGTGTGTCGAGGACGCGAACGGCTACTGTGCCGTAGACCGAACCACCGAAGCATGGAAACGTCATGAATCGCTGCACGATTACTTCTCGAGTGTGATGGGAACGCTCGTTGAAGCTACGTTACCTTGGAATACATTCAACGCTGGAAATCGGATGAATTTCACTGCTAACGCAGGCACAATTGGGGACGGATACACACTTGCAGATTTCCAAGCACACGTCTACGGATTTTTCAATAGAGCGGACGACGAAAACTCAAGGAAAATGCAGGAGATCCGAACTGGTGACTATATCTACCTCGATCTCGGAGTAAGTGGTGTCAGTCACGGCTTTCTGATAGTCGGTTGGGGGCCAGCAGTAGAATGCCCTTCCGGACTGAATTCTCCACTTGTCGCTTCAGTGGATACGAGTTCTAGCGAGGGACAGTATCAGCTTCGACGCATTCCCAATACAGTTCCGTACGTCGTTGACTTCTGCTATGCATTCAACTCTCACGCGAATGCTACGGGTTGGCTGCAGGATCCGCGACCGCGACCTTTCTATTGCAGCGCGGCATTTATGAGAGCAGCGAATACTGCTGAACTCTCACCACACCTGGAAAGATTGGTGGCACCAAGCATAGGTGACTATCTAGCTAAATTGCGCGGTGAATACCAACCCTTCCGTACAGAGGCTGTCCCTGAGCCAGTATGGCACTTCATTCGGCTTCCGAATGTGTTGAAGGCAGAACACGGCGTCTATACATCGTGTTCGTAGGATAAATTCGAGTAGAATGGAGTCGAGAAGTGAGACACTTCTCGACTCCATTCGATCATATTGGCGGGAAATACTCAATGAAGAGAATCTTGCTGGTGCTCTTGTTTTCGACCTCACTCAAATTAAGCTCTGCGATCTTTGCTCAGGAGACTCCCTTCTACATTTATTACTACTCTGAAGAACATCAGGCCTTTGTAATTGAACTCGCGGACAGCGGCGAAATGCGCCTTATCACGCCCGTTCCAAGCGATTCTGCAGTTCGCTTTGCTGGTCCGGGTTGGTCTCCGGATGGACAATGGTTCGCTTGGTTTCGTCGCGATACTGGGAGCGGCTTGTCCGATGAAGCAGGAATCATTAGTCCCGTTAACGAGCAACAGGTAACTACGGTCAATTCGTACAGTCAAGTGAGTGAGATGGAATGGAGCCCCAACAGTCATTTTCTCCTCGCCGCAGGAATTACACCCGCATGTTCAGTAGATTCTTGCTTGTTTAGTACGCATTGGTTGATTGATGTGCAGAACGATCTGGTCATGGCAACACTCGATCTTGCCGAGGGATCAACAAGCAGACGCACGACCTTCGAATGGTTGCCAGACAACGGTGGTGTTGTCTTCTACGCGATGGATGGTGTGGCAATTGGAAACGTAACACCCAGAACCAAAGTGACCTTGTACTCGGATGGGAAGGTTACAAAGGAACCGGTGACCTATGAGGAATGGAATACTTTCACCTTTTTGTCTCCTGAAGAAACGAATGAGAGAGATGAGCAATTTACCTCGCCGCAAGGCCGCTACCTTATAGGCAGGGCCACGATCACAGATACCGAAACTGGTGTCGAGACCCCATTATTTACGGGTATATGGTCTGAATCTGAGGTTGGCTATCTTGACGCGGTCGATTGGCATCCATCCGAAGAATGGGCGTTCCTCACTTTCGAGCGCGGAGAGGGGTATTTCGTAACGGTTCTCTTCAAAACTGATGGCACTTACCAGCGCGAACTCTGCACCTGCTATCCGGGCCCGAACCTCATCGGCTGGCTGCCCGACAACGTGGACGTGGACAGCATCCCGCTACTGGCAGACGCGCCGTAGCCTGCGGGGTCACTCCTGAAAGCGCGGCTTCCGTTCTCTCTTCTGTGCCAGCACTCGAGGGCCGGAAGAGACGCTCGCCGGTAAAAAAGCTGCAAAAAATAGCAGTCTTCTACGCTCAGAGTGCCTGGCCG
>CAZVXJ010000490.1:0-2032 GCA_964631675.1 uncultured Alphaproteobacteria bacterium | reverse complement strand
CTCCCATCAAGAGCATCCTTGCTAATGATGTCGAAGTGTAGACCATTTTCGAGAACCAACGCTTTGAGAAGTGGCAGAAGTGTCAAAACCCTGGGCATAAACTCTGGCCTGTCATGAAGTACCAAAATTGATCCGCCTGTCAGTCCACGGGTTAACTTTCGCAAGAGCTTGGGCTGCGTGTGCTCCTTCCATTCGCCTGCCATGTGTGTCCAAAGCATACCACGATAACCGAGCTTCTGAATCTCACGTGAGGTGAACGGATTGAAAGCCCCAAAGGGCGGACGGTAAATCCTTTCCATAATGACCCCGCATTGAATCACCGCCTTTTCGCTGAGCGTCAACGAATCCCGGATCTGCCCTGGACTGGCAAGGTACATAGGTTTGTGGGTGTATCCATGAGACGCAATCCGGTGTCCATGGGCGGCAATATCGCTGACTAATGACGGATAATGTTCGCACGCAGCTCCTGTCAAGAACATGGTGCCCCTAAGGTTAAGCCGCTCCAATTCCTGAAGCAACTTAGGTGTCGAGTCTGGATGAGGGCCATCGTCAAAGGTGAGAAATACCCGGTCACACGAACCGGGTATCCGGCAAATCCAGTTTGGGCAGAGTTTTTCTCGCAGACTCATTTTAGATCTGCACGTGCCTGAATCATCGGCCGCTTAGGCCGCATTCGTCTCCGGATTCGAACCATGCGGCGCCGGACTCCCGTTGGCATCCGGCTGGTGCGATACCAATCACCCTTCCAACGGTACGGAAGCAGCAACCCGCCGAGTCCGGCAAACGGAGTAAAATAAAGGTGCGCGATCCAGTAGATAGGGTAGTAGCGAAGCAAGTGGTTCTGCTCGAATATCCTGCATCCCTGTCGCACAACAGCGAAGTCGATCACGAACTTCCCACTCACAGCCGCAGCGATCCAAAATGCCGTATCCGGCCTAAGAAATACGACTACAGGTGCGAATGAAATCAAGGCGTAGTAGGCGTAAACTCCGAACAGAAAACTGAGCATACTCCCGCGATAGGCCAAGCCCTTTGAAGCCCACCTCAGGCGCTGATGGACCATCTCACGAAACGTAAGTACCGGCAGCGATCGGACGCGGGTCGCCCGGGTCGTGGCAAAAACAGTCTTCCAGTTTGTGCGTGTCGCGACTCTTTGTGCAAACAACACGTCGTCACCCGATACTTGTCTGGCAGAATCGCCGAAGCCTTCGATTTCGTCATACACTTTGCGACGATAAGCCAAATTGGACCCATTGCAGCTGCCGGGCACTCCAGCTCCCACGGCAGCCGCTGCCAAGAAATTCTGTACGAAGAAGTCCAACCACTGTACGGGTTGCCAGAGCGGTGGCGAGGGAACAGGCAAGTGAAACACGGTGAGCCCAGCTACCACTCCCACGTCTTCTCCCATGTGCATGACCATGTTTCTAATCCACTCCGGCTCATACACACAATCGGCATCCGTTGTAAAAACGATCGAGGCATCCGTATTTCTTATCCCAAGCGCAAGCGCATTCTTCTTCGGTGAAACGGGCTTTGGATCTGAGACGCGGATAAACCGTACACGGGAATTGAGTGATGCGTACTCCGAGAGAATTCTGGGTGTCTCGTCTTCACTCCGGTCATCGACGACGACGATTCCCCATTCTCCCGGGTAATCTTGCTTGAGCAACGAGTCTAGAGTCAGCGCAAGTACTTCCGCTTCATTTCTAGCGGGCAAGACCACGCAGACACTTGGCCAATCTCGCGGAGGCTCTATTCTGTTGCTTTTCAGTCTTTTGAGACCCCGCATGAATCCAAACAATACGACCGCATACACAGCCGTGCATGCGGTCAAAAAGAACAGATATGCCGTAGTCCAGTCAATCACGCCGGAGATTCGCGAAGCACGCTCAGGCGAGGAACTCTCAATGATCCAAGGTACGGCAATCCGAGAAGACCCGGAAATAGCACATTGATTGCAAACAACGCAAGTGAGGCAGCTACCGCAGTAGACGAATCTACGCCTAATCCTGCAAGGCATATCATGGCTGAC
>CAZVXJ010000489.1:0-2035 GCA_964631675.1 uncultured Alphaproteobacteria bacterium | reverse complement strand
GTTTGCGGTGAAGCGATTGCGCAAGGCGGTCCGGATGCTTGTGAAATTTGCGTTTGCAAGGCAGACAGTATTTGCGCAGACACCGACGGGGAGTGTTCGGACCCTTTCCAAACAACGCACTGCGCTACTGCCAACTTTGTTGCGACATGTACCGGAGCCCATAGACTCCGAGCGATCTTGGAATGTGAAACGGATCCCGGCTGTAAATACTGCCGCGCGTGCGTCAAAGTCTATGAAGGTACGACTCATATTCGTTCATGCATCTCGGGCTGTGCGCAAAATCAATGCGAAGTGTCTTGTCAAGGCAATTTTAACCTCACATTCAATCACACTTATACGTTGTATGTGTGTCTGGTAACCTGTGAAGGCAGTGATTGCGATGATTGCGCTGAGTGTGTGGCACGTGGATTAGTTACAGTGAACGATATTACCACCGATTGTAATCCGATGCCACCGTGTAACCCATGATGTTCATCATGTTTGCATACTTGCTTGCTCTTGATTGTGCATACGCGGCGATTTTTTTAGTTCCCACCCCGGAGTATCCAACCATACAGTCGGGAATTGATGCATCAGCTCCCGGCGATACGGTATTGGTTTCACCGGGAGTTTACTCAGAATCAGTTGCAGTAGGAATACCAATTCTGTTAAAGGGTGATGCCACTCCGGATTCCGGCGACTATCCCAGACCCATCATTGATCCATCGACACTCTCAAGCCCTCGCACGCGAGGGTGTTTGTTTGTCGGCGGCGGACCGGCGACAATCGAGGATTTTGTATTCCGAAACGGACCAGAGATGTATCCGCGTACAGGTGCGGTTGGTGGAGTCTCGAACAATTGGATCGGTACTCAATTCAATCGGTGTCTTTTCGATTCGACAAACTATGGAATCTACTCGCGGGATTTTTCCATCTCAATCCGAGAATGCGAGTTCAGGCACTCGCAGCGATCGTGTGTGCAAACTTCTGCTACGGCTCTTTATGCTGAGGGATGTACCTTTTCCGGACTGTCGAACAGCGGCTTTGCCTTAGTCATGTGCGGATCGAACTCTGTGATTGAGCGGTGTCACACGCGCGACTTAATGGGCACCGGTGATTTATGGTGGCTCTATGGGACGGGCGTCGCTGTAGAACAGTGCATTTTTGGTCCGGCACGAACAAATCCGTCACCGGCAGTGTGGGGAGTCGATCTCAATAGCTCGCTCTTCGAGAGCAACATCTTCACGAATATGCTTGTTGGAAGCTCGTTGATTGGCGCATATAACTGTGCGTGCGACAGCCCGGTTGTGCTACGGGGTAATCAATTCATCGATAACCTTGCTCGCGTAGATATGGGGCAGGGAGGCAACAACATCAGCGTTGACTGCGCTGAATTCGGCGCATGTGCAAGTTTTGTTGCTGAGTACAACACGTTTATCGGCGGGTCTGCAACTATCGGAGATAAGGCAATGCGTGTCGATTGGGGCGATACCGTGCGCTACAACCGCTTCATCAACATGATGCCCGAACATATTCCAGTCATTGAGGGTGCGCATGCCGGAGCGGAATGTCATGACAACATTTTCTACGGCAACGGACTCGCTTGCTCTGTTGATTCCATGATGGGAGCAACGCTGGATGCTTCTCACAACTGGTGGGGGGACTCCAGCGGTCCCTATCATCCGACGCTGAATCCGCGCGGACTGGGAGACGCGGTCACGAATGGAGTTACTTTTGACCCGTGGTACCGCGATACCAGTTTTTTCCAGATCAATGAAGCGGACTATCGCGCGCCGCTGCCGGAACAATTCAAAATGCTCGTCTATCCCAATCCTTTTAACTCTGTGGCGCAAATTGAGATCACGCCGTCCAGAGCCGTGATTATTGAAGTCGAACTGTTTGACTTGCTGGGCAGAAAAGTGCGCACGGTGTGGGATGGGCCGGTGGGAGTTAGATCACGCATTTCATTCAACGCATCCGAGCTTTCATCCGGCGTCTATTTCGTGCGCGCATGGGACATTCTCGGACGAAAATCACTCGCGATGGAGAAGATTGT
>CAZVXJ010000488.1:0-2049 GCA_964631675.1 uncultured Alphaproteobacteria bacterium | reverse complement strand
TCCGGGCCAGAATTCACAGTGAATGACTTTAGCCGGGCCCCCATGGACAAACAAGGTCGTTTGATACCGGCCGGTCTCCATTCCTTGAAATGACAGTCCGTGCAGTTCAGCACTACCAAGAATAGTTCCCTTTCTGTCGTTTTGAAGGTCTCCATAAATGACGACTTGACCATGATGCTCGGCGAAAACCACTACTGCAGTAGCCACACTAAAAGGAAGCATTTCATAATAAAACCCGTCTCGTATGAGAACAGAATCACCCGGAACGGCTACATCACACGCTTCCCATAGACTCAAGTACTCCCCGCTCCCATCCGCCGCAACAATTATCGTGCGTGCGTGAGCTGCGGCGATCAAGAAGAGGAAGAGCGGTATTGCTTTCATTGAGAAACGTTGGTTGCTTACAGGCCCCAAAAATGAGCAGACCCCGCCACAAGATGCAGCGGGGTACAAGTGTAACGGCATGGAGTCGTCCCTTGGTCAGGGAGTAATCCTTCGGGCGGTTCTTCAGGTCTCGGACAATAGCAATTCATTTTCAAGTTCGGAGTGGATTTTGTCCAGAATGTATGCTAATATATGGGAAATTCTCTCCAGAGTCAAGTTGATTAAAATCAGACAATTTGAGTCCATTTTGGCTCTGTTGCTTGACTAATTGCATCAGCCACGCTGTCCACAGTGGCACCAAAACTCTTATGTGCTTGAAAATTAGATATGTCTTGTTTCGGAATGATGAACGCCCCCTGATTCATCGCGCCACGAATTGTTCAATGCCTCTTGCCCAATGTCCTCCCTCTACAAGCGCAAACTGAAGTCCGGTGAGGTTTGGTACGGGCAAGTCCGGCTCAAGAATGGCCGCTGGAAGGCCTTCAACACCGGATGCACCAGCAAACGCGCCGCGCAGGTGGCTCTTGAAGCTGTTCAGGTTGAGATTCAGGCGGGGCGCGATCCGTGGCGAAAGCAAGTCGAAGGAAGCCGGATCAGTGAAGTGTCAGAGCAGTATTTGCGCGCGATCCGCGATCGCCTGCGGCGTTCTACGTTGCGGTCGTACCAGCTCACCATTCGCGAGGCGATCTCTGTTCTTGGTGATGTGCCCGTACCGTCACTGGACGGCGCCGCGATAATCAGGTTCAGAAGCTCGCTGGCGAGACTTTCGCGAGCGAGTATGGCGATTCATCTCACGAATCTTCGTGCGTTCCTGCGCTGGTTTGCGCGCCATCTGGAGCCGGGATGGATTCCACCTGCAATTGAGATTCCCCGTAGCGATCCGCATCCGGCTGTTGATTATTACAACAGCGTCGAATGCAAGCAACTTCTGGAAGCATCAAAGTTCATCTGGTTTCGGGACAAGCAGGCTCGTCACACATTTCCATTCCATGCGTTTCTTGCCGTCCTGATGTTCACTGGCCTGAGAAAAAATGAAGCCTCCCAATTGCGCTGGGAGGCTCCGCAGACCAAGACGGCCGTGTGGCCGTGGGTTGATTTGGATCAAGGGCAGATTGTGGTTCCTGCGCCATCCGCGAAGAGCAGGCGGGCACGATTTGTTCCCATTCTCGCTGAGTTGCGTCCTGTGTTAGAAAGCTGGCCCATCGAGCGACGTGGCCGCCTCTTCCCTTTCAGCGCAGACGGCGGGCGGATTCAAGGTAAGTGGGCTGAAGTCTGCAAGGCAGCAGGTGTGCAGAAACTGAAACTTCACAACCTGCGAGACACGTTCGCTGTTGCGCTCTTGATGAACGGAGTCCCATGGGCAGTCGTCGGAGAGATCCTCGGACATGCCAGCGTCGAGACGACGAAGCGGTACTATGCGGTCATCGGAAAGGCCGAACTTCGGTCCGCCGTGGGCAAGGTTTCCATCGCCCGTACTACTGATTTACTACCGACTTAAGTTAAGTGTTTGTTTCACGTGGAATAGTCCGGAGATTCGTAATCAGCAGGTCAACGGTTCAAGTCCGTTCAGCGGCTCTAATAAAAACACCCACTTGCGTGGGTGTTTTTGCTTTTGGCGCCTTGCCGCCAATACTACGATAACACGATTACGGGAGGCATGCGCAT
>CAZVXJ010000487.1:0-2067 GCA_964631675.1 uncultured Alphaproteobacteria bacterium | reverse complement strand
TCTGCTTGGCGCTGTTGCTACCGCGACGCTAGAAGCCACACAAACGCCTGCGGGATTTCAAGTACTGCACCCCCGAACTGATGAAGAGATGCAGTGCGCCAGACGAACAATGAGAAACATGATTCTGACGCCATGGCGAATCGACCCATCACTAAAAAACAACCCATTACGACGATTGAGCTACCTGAACAATGCTCATGGAGCGGCAGCTATCTTCCGATTTCCGGTCGCAGTTCGCAGTGGCATCCCTGGCATCGGTGTACGTCAGACGGCTCCCGATTTCGACCCCGGTCTCCGGCAGTATGTGAATAGCGACAAAATTCATATCGGCGATCTCCTGAGTGGCGGAACAATCACCCTCAATACCAAAGAACTTAATCGTCACGGTCTGATCTCTGGTCTACCAGGCAGCGGTAAAACAAATACTTGCCTATACATACTTGATCAATTGCGTCGGTGCGAAATCCCTTTCCTGGTTATTGAACCAGCAAAGACTGAGTACCGGGGATTGCTTGAACAAGAGGGTTACGAAGACCTGTTAGTGTTCACCGCAGGTGATGAAACAACTTCACCATTTCGGTTGAACCCATTTCAATTGCTCCCTGGAGTGCGGGTTGAAGTTCATTTGGAAGCGCTTAATACTGCATTCAATGCCGTTATGCCGCAATTTGGCATCTTGCCAAGCATTCTTGAGGAGGCATTGGAAAATGCTTATGCCCGGCACGGTTGGACATTATCCGACCGCGCGAAACAAGACGAGAGTCGACTTTTCCCCACAATGGAGGAATTTTATCGCGAGGCGATTCGTGTTACTGAGCGGCGCGGCTATCAGGGGGAATTTCAAGGAAACATTCTGGCAGCCGTGAAAGGGCGAATCGGAACACTGCTACGAGGCAGTAAAGGCAAAATGTTCAACTGCCGCAAATCAATCGACATAGCAACGCTATTTAGTCGTCCCACCGTGCTCGAACTGGACTCGTTGAATGATGACAGCAAAGCACTGACAACCCTTTTCTTGATGATCCTGTTGCGAGAGTTTCGCCAGACGACTTCACGCAGTGGAATGACTTATCCGTTGACCGATCGGAATGATGGGTTATCCCATCTGCTCCTTATCGAAGAGGCGCATCGCATACTGGAAAACGTAGCCTTAAGCGCAAACACAGAAGTCACCCCGGATACGCGGGCACGCGCAGATCGCAGCGTGGTGGACATGTTGGTTGAGATGCGAGCTTATGGACAAGGCATATTGATAGCTGAGCAAAGTCCCGAAAAGTTGGCTCCTGATGCAGTCCGTAATACGAATCTCAAGATTACGCACATGTTGCCAGGAAAACAGGATCGAGCCGCAATGGCGGCATCGATGGTAATGGATGAGGAACAAGAGCGGTATCTGGGAAAACTGCGCGTGGGGCAGGCCGCCGTTTTTTTGACAGGGATGGAAAAGGCATCATTTATGAGCGTGCCATCTCGTAAGGATGGTTCACGCCATAACGACTTCTTGCCTGATAGTATCGTGCAGAAACACATGCAGCGTTTCACCGGCAATGAACTAAGTCTATCGTTGCCATATGACGGCTGCAGATACTGTGGACAACCGTGTCAGCATCGCAAGGTGATAGAACCGACTACGTTGAACAAGCGATTTATCGGTGAGTTTCATGCAGTACTCGCAAAGTTTGACGAACAACCTGAACAGGAATATTGGTCGCAACACTGGTGCAGACTGGCGCAAATCTGTAGCAAAGCCGCCGAGTCCACCGGGTCTCCTGGTTCAGTTGACGCTGCGTATTGTTTTTTGGTTCACGAAATTGATTTCCCATTCACGGAACATATGCGCACATCGTTTGTCGAAGGTTATTCGATGCTGAGTAAGTAGTTCCGAAAACAGGTCTATCATGAGCACTGAACAAACTGGTTTATCAGCGACAAGCGAAGGATTGAGCCTTATCAAAATAGCGTATGAGGCCAGCCGGGAAATCTGGCGTCAAATGGATGCAACCATAGAGAAACCGAGACCGACAGAGTATCTTTCGACAAAGGCTATTCACGCAGTACAAGGAATAA
>CAZVXJ010000486.1:0-2114 GCA_964631675.1 uncultured Alphaproteobacteria bacterium | reverse complement strand
TTGATCGCGGCGGCATGTGTCTGCACATGCCTCGCAACGATAATCACATGCAATGTGTTCCGGGCACGTGAGGACACGTGCGTCGCCAGAGTTGTTTATCTGATTTTGAGTTTTGAGTTTTGAATTTTGAATTTTCTTTAAGGATACCACATGTTTGAATCGATTCCCGGAATGGACTTGACGGCGAAGAGCGGCAATGGCAACGGCCACGCCGATGTGAATGAACTTGAAACCCGCGAGTGGCTGGAGTCGCTCGACTATGTGATGAATGCCGACGGCAAGGAGCGCGCGGCCTTATTGCTGCGTCAGCTTCGCCACCACGCGCAGCGGCAGGGGATTCCCGTGCCGCTTTCGCTGAATACCTCGTACCAAAATTCCATCTCACGCAGTGAGCAACCGCCGTTTCCCGGTGACCGGAAGATCGAGCGGCGGATTAAATCACTCGTAAGATGGAATGCCATTGCAATGGTCGTGCGCGCCAACAAAGCGGACGCGAGTATCGGCGGCCATCTCTCGACTTATGCGAGCGCGGCAACTTTGTATGAAGTCGGTTTCAATCATTTCTTCCGCGGCAAGGATCATCCGTCCGGCGGAGATTTGGTTTATTTTCAGGGCCACGCGTCACCCGGAATCTATGCGCGCGCATTTCTGGAAGGCCGGCTCACCGAACATCAATTGCACAATTTTCGGCACGAACTTACCGGCGGACTGGCCAGCTATCCGCATCCGTGGCTGATGCCGGATTTCTGGGAGTTTCCGACGGTCTCGATGGGACTGGGTCCGATTACGGGAATTTATCAGGCACGCTTCGAGCGCTACCTCGAAGATCGTGGCTTGAAGGCGACACACGATTCCAATGTGTGGAGTTTTCTTGGGGACGGCGAGTGCGATGAACCGGAATCGCTAGGGGCCATTTCCCTCGCAGGCCGCGAAAGACTCGACAATTTGATTTTCGTCATCAACTGCAACTTGCAGCGGCTCGACGGACCTGTGCGCGGCAACGGAAAAATTATTCAGGAACTCGAGCGCATGTTCCGCGGCGCTGGCTGGAATGTGATCAAGGTGATTTGGGGCGATGACTGGGATGGATTGCTGGAGAATGATACCGAGGGATTGCTGGCGCGCCGCATGGCGGAAGCGGTGGACGGCGATTATCAGAAGTATTCTGTCGAGCCGGGCAGCTATGTGCGCGAGCATTTCTTCGGCACCGACCCCAAACTGCTGAAGATGGTGGCGAACATGTCGGACGACCAGTTGCAGCGCATGCGCCGTGGCGGTCATGATCCGGAAAAAGTCTTTGCCGCCTATCAGGCTGCGGTGAATCATCAAAATCAGCCGACGGTGATTTTGGCAAAAACGATTAAGGGCTACGGACTCGGTGAGAGCGGCGAAGCGAAAAATATTGCACACCAGCAGAAGAAACTCGACACGGATGCCCTGATCAGGTTCACCGAGCAGTTTGAAATTCCGATTGCGAAAAGTAGAGTTGCGGAGTTACCTTTCTATTGTCCGCCGGAAAACTCTCCGGAAATTCAATATCTGAAAGAGAAGCGCGCGGCTTTGGGCGGAGCCGTGCCGCGGCGAGTGGTTCGAGCCAAATCCATCACACCGCCGGATGCTACCGCATTTGATGAGTTCATGGTCGGATCGAAAGGCCGTGAGTTCTCAACGACGATGGCTTTCGTGAGTATGCTGACGAAACTGCTCAAGGACAAGGAAATCGGCAAACTCATCGTCCCGATTGTGCCCGATGAAGCGCGCACGTTCGGCATGGAATCGCTGTTCCGGCAGATTGGAATTTATTCGCACGTCGGTCAGCTTTATGATCCGGTCGATCGCGATCAGCTTTTGTATTACAAGGAAGCGCGAGACGGCCAGCTCATCGAAGAGGGCATCACCGAAGCAGGCAGCATGTCCTCGTGGATTGCCGCGGGAACGAGTTACGCGAATTTCGGCGTGCCGACGATTCCGTTTTACATTTTCTACTCGATGTTCGGTTTGCAGCGCACCATGGATCTGGCGTGGCTTGCGGGAGACAGCCGCACGCGCGGGTTTTTGATGGGCGCAACCTCGGGACGCACGACGCTGAACGGCGAAGGTTTGCAGCACGAAGA
>CAZVXJ010000485.1:0-2134 GCA_964631675.1 uncultured Alphaproteobacteria bacterium | reverse complement strand
GGCCGTCAGCTATCAAACCGATCTGTACAACCGTCTCACCAGCGACGGCACATTCGCCTACACCTATGATAAGGAAGGCAACACCCTTACTCGCACGCGGTCGTCGAGCGGTTCGGGCAGCGCCCCGGCCCCCGACCATCTCAGAGAATACACCTGGGACCACCGCAATCGGCTGGTTTCCATCGCCGACTACGCGACCGGCGGAGCGCTTACGCAACAGGTCTATTACGCCTACGACCTGTTCAACGACCTGATCGTGCGGACGGTGATCGCCGGCGGGCTGGCCGAGACGCAGCAGTTCGCCTACGACAATCACGAGATGGTCCTGGAGTTCGACGGCCTGGGCCAGTTGCGGCACCGGCTGCTGTGGGGGCCGGCGGTGGATGAACTGCTGGCCGATGAAGTTTTTAGTCATGCCCTTGGCAGTGTGACGGGCGGCGGGGGAAGCGGTGGAAGTTCCGGCGGAAATTCAATCACTGCCCCCGGCGAAACCTACTGGGCCCTGGGCGATCATCAGGGTTCCATCCGCGATTGGGTCACATTCGACGCGAATGCCGCGCAGCTGGCGGAGCGCACAACGCTCGCGCGACACGTCGTGTTTTCTGCCTTCGGCGCAATCGAAAGCGAGACGAATCCGAGCAACCCGAGTAATTCGAACCTGTCCCCGCTCGACATCGGCTACACGGGCCGCTGGTTCGATCGGGCCACCGGTTATCAATGGAACCTGCACCGCTGGTACGACCCGACCACCGCCCGTTGGCTTTCCGAAGACCCCATCCAAGACGACCTGGCCAACAGCTACCGCTACACCGGCAACGATCCGGTCAACCACACCGACCCCAGCGGGTTGTACGATGTTGGCGGACATTACTGGACTACGTACATTGTCGCCTTCGCTGTCCTCAACAAAGGAAAGAAGATTTCTCCGAATGACCAATCAAAATATGGCCTGATTCGAAAAGCACGGGACATGGCTGAGTGGTCTCAGTATCCCGATCAAGACAAGCGATTTGACGCATATGAATGGGGCAAGAGCAGGGCGTGGTTAAAGCCATTGGAGATAACGCACCTCGAAATGGAAGCAGATGTGAAGCGAGAAACAGGGATGGAAAGAAACAAATACGCAGAGAAGATTGTTTATTCACGCCTGCACTCGATGTTTGAGGTGGATGAAAACCATACAGTTGAGTTCCATCGATTCGCACTTGCAGAAGCCTTGAAAAGCAAGGAATTTACTGACAAGGAAAAAGGGTTGATTATTCACGCATTAGGGGACTCATTTGCACACGCGTACGCAGGGAAAGACGGTGTTGAGCGATTTTACACGTATCCCAAGGGTCATTTGTTGGATGGGCACAAACCGGATATTATCGGGACCGATCGAGCAAAATATTCCCGTTACGTCGAGACCCTTTATTCCGCCCTTGGCGGTGAAGATTTTTCGGAAAATGAGATAATTCGAGACCTCCTCGGCGGAAGCGCTCCTTCCGGTTTTCGCAACAGATATGATCTCTTTGAACAGTGGGTAACTGTGAGGCAGGGAGCGGACGCGGAGAAAAAAGCAACCGACTGGGAAAATGAATGGCTTCAGCTATACGCCAGGCATAAATGCGGTTGGTTTGGCGACGTGCCAAAAAATGGAGAGAGGCCTAAAGGCCCGGAGGGGAATTTTTCTAAGGACTTGACCTACTCTGAGGCGATTCGTTTGAGCAACAAGATGCAAGGGTTTTTCGCGCACGATGCTCGGAAGGCCTGGAATGCCAGCAAAGCGGCGAAGTAGCGTGCAGACACTAACCCTTCTGGGATCCTATTCGGGCCTTGAACTGTTTGGAGACTCGGCAATGTATTCCGCCAGCCAGTGGACTAGACGATGGGGATCGCACTGTCGCCCCATCGCCGCGAGCTCGCCCTTGTTCCGTTCACGCGCTCTGCAAAAGACGTTGTTAACCCTGTTTTTATTGATCGCCGGCTACGAAAATCTTGCTTGGTCGAAAGATTTTGAAGTCCGTGTGCGTTCTACCTTTCCGGAGAACCGAGCTTTATTGCTCTGGGTTTACCCCAAGTTTGAACCGATTGTTGAACTGCCGAGTTTTAAATCCTATCTCGTGAGATACCCAATTTTAAAAAACCGTCG
>CAZVXJ010000484.1:0-2135 GCA_964631675.1 uncultured Alphaproteobacteria bacterium | reverse complement strand
CATTGTTGGTAGTCGGACGGAATTGCATCCAACCGTTTGTATTTGGCGAGAACGGCTGAAGCTGATTTCGCACCCCAACCATTAACACCGGGATAACCATCGGCGCTATCACCAACCAACGCCAGCCAGTCCGGTATTGATTCGGGATGCACGCCGAACTTTTTCACGACGCCCTTCTCATCATACACAATCTCTCGACGGCGATCCCAACATACAACCTTTTTGCCACGGACAGATTGCGCGAGATCTTTATCCGGTGAGCAGATGAGCACCTGCTTGACATTCTTTGCTTCCGCATAACACGTCGCTGCTGTTGCGAGGGCGTCATCAGCCTCGAACTCCACCATGGACCACACAACGATACCAAGTGCGGCAATCACTTCTTCTGCCAACGGGAATTGCGACAGGAGCTCCGGGTCAATGCCTTCCCCGGTCTTGTACCCCGCGTACAGTTTATTCCGAAACGACTCGATGACATGGTCAAATGCGCACGCTACGTGTGTTGTTCCCGGTTGGGCAAGGAGCGCAATCATACTTCTGAGCAGACCAACTGTGGCACCGACTTCACGGCCATCAGGGGATTTTCGTTTGGGCGCACCGAAGTGATTTCGGAACAGTTCGTAGGTCCCATCAACAAGATGTACGTTCACGTCAGCTCTGAGTTGAGTGCTCAATCGAAACTCCTGCAAATGTCATGTGGATGTTTTGACGCCGAAAGAAAATTCGGTGACCCTGTTCCTCCGTGGCTGCAGAGAGTTGTTTTGCAGCATCCTGTTAAATGAGACTCTTCAGGTAGTTGCTCAGGATCGAACCGGCATACTTCTTCAATTCCGGATAAATAAATGCATCGTTGATCTTTTCCTTGTTTATCGTCAGGCGAATCAACTCGGCAAGATCTTTATTGATGTTGTAACAGATGATCTTAGCGGCCGGATACTTCTCTTCAGCAACTTTCTCCAGCGGGGAGACTTCATGCGGATTGAATATGAACAACCCGTGCTGAGGCATGATGTTGAGGTTATAGTACGTTGTCAAAGGCTTGATTTGCCTTTGATCCTTTACCTCGAAATCAGAAATGTAATAGATGTTATCAGGAAAATTGGCTGACAGATGCGTAATGGAAGGAAAAACATTTTCGCTGACAATCTGCAGATTGGCGCGGATGAACTGCGAGTTCTCATCCTTGCCGACTTGATAGATGGAAACATACCCCTCGATGCTTTGCTCTTTCTCAAAATGCCTTGCCTTCTCTACCGCAAAGAAAAGAGCTACGTCAATGTTGTACGTCCAATCCATGAGCGGTGTCGGGGCACCGTAATGTTGCAGGATGCTCAGTATGGGAAAGTCTGTCTGGTCGTCTGTCAGTCCGTAGTAGTCGAACACACGCTTGAAGAGTTCCTGCTGCTTCGCCTCATCGACCATGTTCTGAATCATGGAGTGATACGGAAGAGGTACGGTAAGACTTTCGAGCTGCATCAGGTTGTTGGTAATCCAAAATCGTTGAGCGGAGTTGTACAGTTTGTAACGGGCTTCGCCCACACCTCTGAAAAACCCTCCAAACTGATCGTTCGCTGCAATGTCCTTCATCGAAGAGTACCAATCTCTGAATTGATACGCATGGTCGATGACATAATACTGGGCAACTTCAGGAGTGTCACTGAACGATGCGCTCTTCTCTTCAAGGCTCGCGTAATATTCAAGCTTTCCCATTGCTTGCCCTTTCAACTTGCCAATGAACTATTGGTGTGAGGTGTACACATTCTGCGCCACTCATAGTAAGCAACTCGGGCATTTGTTTCACCTCCTTGTTCAGAAACGATCCATTGTGTGTAAGCCGGAATCATGAAACCCGACAGCAATACATCTCCACTGTTTACTCTACGCTGTGGTTTAGAGCATTGACCCGATTGTTTTCATTCAAATCGCAACCATATTTTCCAGTGTCTTGGACAAGAGTCCGGGAGATAATAACCCCCACTTATTCAAGGAGGTTCATATGAAAGGATACACATTGATGGTGGTTTCCACTTGCTTCTTTGTCTTTGGATGCGGAGATGCTGAGAATCCACAGGAGCAGGAGATTGCACGCCTCCGTGCTGAGAGAGGCAATGACCTGCGCCTCGTCCTTCGCCAAA
>CAZVXJ010000483.1:0-2138 GCA_964631675.1 uncultured Alphaproteobacteria bacterium | reverse complement strand
GGCGAAAAGTATCTGAATCGAGATCACTACAAAACTGGTGACGACATCGGCGATGATTTCAGTATGTACCAAGGCGCAGACTTCGATATCCTCCGGTGGACGTCTGAAACGGACTCCATCGAATACTTCGGAATCCACAATCAACCGAATCTTCCAAGCCAAGACCGACAGGCCCATACGGCTGCTCTTAGTTTTGGAAGCGCACATTCCAGCGGATGGAACGCTGTGCTCTGCGATGGTTCTGTACAATTTATGAACTACGACATTGAGGGCTTAGTACATCGACGCTTAGGAAATCGCCACGACCAGCAGAAGATCAAATCTCCGCAACCTTGATTACCGCTGACCTCGAAGCGTCTTTAGGACATGTGTCGTAAAATCAACAACAATCGGTCAGCCTTCTCCGGACCTTTTTCTACGCGCCTGATCGATTTATCGATACTTTTCAATATGTGTTATGGGGCTTTCGGCATATCTCTGAGTTCACAAACCACGCGAAATCCAATAAAGCGACTTCGGCCGGACGGTGGCAAGCAACGTCTTGCGGTCTTGCACACATCGCCAGTGAATATCCAATCGCAACCTCGATACACTTTGAGCATTCCCGATGCGGGGCCAGTCGGGTCCGTCGAGCTAGACCAGCTATAGTAATCGTGACTAAACCAATCGTTGCACCATTCCCATACATTCCCTCGCATATCGTATAGGTCGAATACATTAGGGCGGTAACTTCCAGCTGGTACCGTGGATGGTGGATCTTCTCGCGGTGCTTTCTCTACGATCTCTCCTGAGTCATCGTTCTCACGCCACTCGCGCGCGTACTTATAAGGACTCTTGCTTCCAGAGCGGCAGCAATATTCCCACTCGGCTTCTGTCGGCAGGCGATACGTTCGACCAGACTGCTGTTCATCATCAAGAGCCGAGAGACGCTGACAAAACTCAACCGCCTCGTGCCAGGTTATGTTCTCAACAGGTCTTCGTCCGATCTCTTCATCGCTGAAATTTAGAGCGTTCTCTGGTTGCGAAACAAACCAACTTGGATTTATGCCCATTACCCGTTCATACTGAGCTTGGGTGACTTCATACTGCCCCATGTAAAGAGATCGAGAGATGCTTACATCGTGTGGTGGAACGTCTGCAGGATAATTGTGGGTTGCTGCTTCGTCCGGCAGCCCCATTGTGTAGGTGTCTGGCGGGACAATTACAAATCGCATATCGATCGAATTAGCTATTTCTCGCTTTTGATCGCTGACTGGTTTGGAGCGAATGATCCCGGCTTTAGTCTGTTCCTCACGTTCTGTGCGATGCTGCGAAGTCAGCAGCTCCGGCAGGTTCTCGTCTAGCATTTCCGCTGGCGTATTTCGTGAATGCAGTGCGTGCCATATTGATTGATCAATGTTATCCCTCACAAATCGTACCGCCCCATCACAGAACGCTAAATTCACTCCACCTGGGTGCATACTGCGCGAAGCAGCTTGGATGTTGTAATTGCAATGGTCACAAAATGGCATCCGCTCTTGTTTGATGCGATCGCTGCCAATCAGTGCGTGAAGTCTTGTCCCGTCAAGAATGTCATCTGCCTCATCAAGAATCGGATTAGGGCCGCAGGCATCGCTCAGGAGGCCGTGTGCCCAAGTTACGCTGCTGCCAATTTGTCCCAACGCCCATACTCCGCGGCAATCTGCCGGATGAATTCCAGCACGAATTTCATTTAATGCGACCGTAGTTGCCCGACTGTTTTGGAACTCATCGAACGAAAAGGACTTGTTAAAACCGGCAACGCCTTCCCCCCACCATTCGTATTCGCGTTTATCATGATCTACAACTATCGTGCTCGAAAGCGGTCGCGGATTCATTAGATTTCCGGGGCCCTTTAGCGTGAATTGCGGGCCGCCGTTGACCGCGTAATTTCCCCGGGCGTAGGTCGATTGACCTCTCTTACGATCCTCGTATGTGAACGCATTGCCATTATTATTGAACTGGTCATTCGGGCAATTCATTACCGGAATCGACGTATTTCGACCGTCAGCGTTGCCATGAGATGATATAGGCGCGTCGCGCTTGAATTTGTCATGCAATTCATCCAGATCCAAATATGGAAGTAGTTCAATCGCCCAGTTCTGGAACGTCACCGGAAC
>CAZVXJ010000482.1:0-2143 GCA_964631675.1 uncultured Alphaproteobacteria bacterium | reverse complement strand
ATATCATCATCAGTCTTATTGGCGGATAGTTCGTTGATAAGGCGGCCCGTGAAGCTTGTAAGGTGCCGTTTTGAAAGCAAAGTCTCGGCACGGGGCTGTCGCTTTGAAGGAGGCTTGGACTTGTGGGCATGTTATTTTTCTGATTCAACGGAGATTGAGGAATCAACATTTCTTGAGTATGTTTCATTCTATGGGTGCACGTTTTCAATGAACGCGAGTTTCGAGAATGACAGCCTTTGCTCAGACCTCGACTTTACAGTTTGTACATTTGACAGCGCGGCCCAGTTCAGCGGAAACACTTATTTGGCAAATGCAACGTTCAGGCAGTGTGAATTCTTAGCCTACTCGGATTTCAGTCAAGCTGACTTCTTGGCCAATGCGTTTTTCACGAACAGCGTGTTTTCAGGCACAGTAAGATTTGAGTTCAACGAGTTTTCTCGAGATGTAATTTTTGACGGTGCAGGATTCATGTGCGCGATTCCCGCCCCAATAGAGCCGCTTCCTGGTTATGTTTACTTTTCGGAAACGCACTGGGGTGGCACATTGTCGCTATCTCCGAGTGTCGCGCGCGCTGGTGTAGTAATTGATTTTACAGGAGCACGCTGGGACAGTGTTCCCAAAGCGTCGGATGGGAATCAATTACCAGTCTTGTTCTTGGAAGACGCGAACTATGATCGGCTTGTTTTTCCCGTGTCGGATGAGGGGATACCAAAACCCTTATTTGCTTTTGATGTCGATGCTACATATCCTGTTGTTCAAAGAACCTATGGTAAATACCTTAATCAATTGACCGATGAGGGAAGATTTCACGACTACGACATGCTTTTAAAAGAGTTCCACAACTGGGAGGCAAACTACTTCTGGGAGTTGGGGGGGCTTAAGGGATATTTGCGGTGGTTCATGCTTCGGTCGATGAAACTCTTTTGTGGTTACGGAATTGATCCGCTCGAGGCATTTTGGGTTTCGTTGTGGACGGTCCTCGGATTCTCCGGAATCTATCGTTTTCCAAGCGCATATAGAAATATTCATCCACGATACCAACAGGACAGGAGTGCTGGTTTGTTACCACCCGCGCCCGTCGCTTTTGAGTATCGCGGGAAGCGCTTGGGTGGAAAAATATGGGAGGCGATCACAAAGTTTGTGGTGTTGTTCGGGCGACAGCTAAAATTCTTCATGAATTTCGTTTTGTTCTCGGTCAACACGTTTTGTACGGTCGGTTACGACAATAACTATC
The DNA here is from genome assembly GCA_964631675.1 of uncultured Alphaproteobacteria bacterium. GTDB lineage: Bacteria > Electryoneota > RPQS01 > RPQS01 > RPQS01 > CAZVXJ01. Next base: position 909 of record CAZVXJ010000482.1, on the reverse strand, counting down.
CTGTGGGTTGGCTGCGGTATGTGTGCATGATCGAGCTGATACTTGGTTATGTTACGCTGACGCTGTTTTTGGTATCGATGGTGAATGTCTTAATGAGGTAGAAGAAAAGCGATGACCAACTTCTAGGTCCTCAAATTCAAAGCCGAGATTATTGAAGAGCAAATTCCCGACCCGCAAGAGCGGATTGCCTATTGGCGGGCGCTGAGAAGTAAGGCGATCTTCGAGTGGCGGTATGGGAATTGAAGTGTACGATCTACGAGCGGGAGCATGGATGTAAGCCCCCGCGGTGATTGGCGCTTCACGACGCGCTGCTATGGGCGATGCAATCGGCCCCGACAGATTAGCGTTGCAAGCAACGCGCTACGGAAATCCAGTCAGGGGAATGGCCGTGCGGTCAAGGGTGGCGTGAATCGGATGTTGCTGTAGGAGAGTCTAAAGAGCGTAAGTAGGGAGATTTTTCATGAAGTTAATACAAACCATTTTCTTTGCTGCGCTGTGCGGGGCGACGCTGTTCGGATGCAAAAAAGACGACGGGCGGATTCCGCTCACGACAAAATCCAAAGCGGCCAGGGCACATTACAAAGCCGCACAAACTCACCTTGAATGCATGCGATTGGACAGCGCGCGCCATGAATTTGCCGAAGCCGTGAAAGCTGATAGCGAATTCGCAATGGCCTATTTGGGACTGTCGATGACACAGCCGGTGAGCGGCCAAATGTACATGAAAGCAACCGCTGCCGAAGCGATATCCCGCCCCGAAATCGAAGCACGCAGTCAGCAGGCGCGCGTGGGGCTGGTGCTGCCGATCCTCGGGGGATCAGATTCGCCGGAACTGTTCGATCAAGCGGCGAGGCGCGTCGACCGCGTGTCCAGCGGCGAACGGCTGATGATTCTCGCGCAAAGAGCCCG
>CAZVXJ010000481.1:0-2143 GCA_964631675.1 uncultured Alphaproteobacteria bacterium | reverse complement strand
GAGCGACAACGACGTCGACAGTCAGTGCCTAGCCTCAGGACTGAAGTGGCGCTGATCTTTAGCCTATTGACCGACTACGTAAATATTGACTGTTCTACTCAATTTTTGTTATACGCTTCAGAATGGAGGTCCTAGTTTCCCCGGTAGGAAGGAGGAAACTATGCGAAACTTTATTAAGCGACTTCAATTCAGCTGCAAAGCGGAATGGGATTTCGTCAATGGGTTGCCTGTCCCTTGCATATCAGGCTTGGGGCTGCTGCCGGTGATGATCGTGGGCATGGTAACGATGCGAATCTTCAACATCGTTCCCGATAACCCGATCTTGGCTGGCTTCGCGTCACTACTTTTAGGTCCGCTGGCACTAGTCGCAGGGTTCTTCGGTATGACGTTCATTTTGAGCACACTACCGAAGAAGCTCATCGCGCCCTGGTGCCGGCAGACGGCGGATTGACCCAGTTTTTCCGGGTCTAGGACCTCCGCCTTAGATCTATGCTCCACTATCCCCGGAATCTTAAGTCTCTCTAACGATGTTTTTCTGGGCTGACGAGCCGTTCGCTTGGTCTTCGTATATTATGGGGGACCTACAGCGGGCAAATTCTCGCTGAGTCGGCGCGGCGCGACAACTCGCCGGCGAAACCCCGTAAGCGCTCCGTCTGCAATGCCCTAACCGGGTTGTCAATAAACGATTGGACCGCCCGGACATCAAGCGGCCCCGGCTTTGCAATAGGCTCGCGAGCCGGGCCGGCAGCTCACTCCGGGGTGGAAGAATTCATTGTTCGGAGATAGGATCTACAATTGTTTAGATGCTGCTATGCCCTTTTGCATGCACATTGAGTTACCAGACTCTTAAGTCCCAGACTCTTAAGTCCTAGTGACCCTGTTTTTTAGCGAGGCAACAATTTGATTTCGCAAACTGAACAAGTGTTGGCTCGCAATTTGCGCATTGTCTTGAGTACCATACCCATAGGCGGATCAATTCAAGAATCGAACGAATTTCGCGATGCGTTGTCGGGACTTTGTAGATTCGTTGATCAGGTAGTTTGCGAAGTCTATCCCGAATGGACCGATAGTCTTGACGGCATCTATCCGGTGTTCGCGCGCAAAACGGCTGAACTTGAGGCTGAAATCGGGGGAATGTGCTGGATATTGGCCGGCCACGATTATTCAACCATATTGCATGTCCAACTGGAGGCTGCGCCCGACCGAGACGAAATAGTGTGGTTTGAATGTAAACTTGGCGAGCATGGTCCAGACGGCATGATAAAATGGAGAGATGATAGCTTCGGCAGAATGACAGTCACGGAACGATTGGATACAGCTGAGTGGGTGTACTCTGTCGGTTTTGGCGAGCGAACTTCGGCAAAACAGAAATGATTGCCGTTGAAGAAAGCGGGGACAATCGCCTTTTTGCATAGGTCTGCTATTCTGTTATGCACCGCACGGTTAAATGTTAAATCCGGAACTCGAAACGCTCGACCAGCTCTTGGGCGGTGATTTGTCGCTTGCGATAGTTCGCCAACTTTTCACGAGCGACGAGAACTTTTTGGCGGGCGTGCATGGTCTGCTCGCCGGCGGAGATGTTCGACTGGTAACTGACGACGGAAGTGATGTACCGAACTGGCGCTGGCGCGAACTATTTAACGATGGGGCGGCCTTGACGGAACTGTCGAAGTTAACATTGGCTTTAACCGAACAAGGCGCAACGAGAATCAAATGAATTGCACAGCGCTTCTACCCTTGCGAATGAGTTGCTTACGATATACGTCATCACGAATACCCCCCGAGACGCTGCCTTTGCGCTCGTCAGCGGCAAATGAGGAGAACGAACATGAACAAGATGTCCATCTGCGTGTGGTTCGATCGCGGCACGTTGCGGATTGTCCGGGTCCCGTGATTCTCCGGGAAATCGTGAATTGGTGGCGCGGCATCTGCTAATCTGGGTTTCAATTGGCGTTTTCCCGGTTCAATGGAAAGCTGTCTCCATTCGGGCAAAACGAATTCGCGGACCGATGGGCCCTCGCCTCTTGATCCGGGTTGAATCAACCGCAAAGAAACCGTGGCGAATCAGACAAAATCCTCGGCGTTTACTCTCATCGAGTTGCTGGTGGTCATTGCGATCATTGCCATCTTGATTGGCCTGCTT
>CAZVXJ010000480.1:0-2148 GCA_964631675.1 uncultured Alphaproteobacteria bacterium | reverse complement strand
CACAATTAGTATCCCACGCAACATGCAAGACGCACTTAACTGCGTTGTTCTTGTGAAAGCCGGCTCAAGTATCGGGAGTGGTGTCATCATATCTAGGGACGGATACGCACTGACCGCAGCCCATGTGGTGTCAGGCTTAAACGAAGTAACTGTCAAGTTTCAGTCTGGATTGGAGTTGGCAGCTTCTGTAGTTCGAATCGATCCCGCTCAAGATATCGCATTAGTTAAACTTCCGGGCAGCGGACATTCTTGCCTGTTCCTCAGAGCAACGCACGAAGCGATGATTGGGGAGGAAGTGTACGCAGTAGGCGCGCCTGCGGGAGAGGAGTTCGCATTCAGCGTCTCCAAGGGCATAGTAAGTGGAATTCGCAATCTGAACGGATTTTCCTATGTGCAGACCGATGCGAGCCTAAACCCTGGTAACAGTGGCGGACCGCGACTGGACACTGAAGGGAACATCGTGGGAATTGTTAGCTGGAAGATTGTTGCCTCGGGTTTTGAGGGGTTATCATTCGTAGTTCCACCGAACGCAATCACACGAAGACTGTCGGTTGAAGTGGACTAATCAAGCGCTCCTTCTCACCGAGTAAGCCAAGCCAGCGGGCTAACACCTGCTTGTGAGCGCAGCTTTTCCGCGCCCCCAGAATCCAAAGAGGAGAAGTAAAATGCCATTTTCACAAGACTTGCGATCTAGGCTATTGCTGTGGTGCGACAGGCATTGCTGCCTCTGCAAAAAGCCATGTGGTCAGAATGTTGAAGTGCATCACATCATCGCCGAATCTGAAGGGGGATCCAATGAAGAGGACAACGCAATCCCCCTCTGCTTCAACTGCCACGGCGAAGTGGGCCGCTATAATCGAATGCATCCAGTTGGCACTAGGCACAGCGACGGAGAACTGAAGGCGAGACGAGATCAGATATACGAAGAGTTTACACGACATCTTGTGCCGCCGGTCTTTTATCAGTTAACGCAGTCGTTGCCTGAAGGAGGCGCACGCGTGTACCCAGACGTTGGATTCGAGCTATCGCATGTCGGTGATTCTCTACCCGTGCAAGTACGAGTGCGACTTGAAATTGTTGAAGCTGGCGACATAGTGCCATTTCGAAGGGGTTTTTACTCGGGTGATGACGAATTCTTGTGGAACCTAAATCCCCGCTTTTTGATTCGAGGGCATTTCAACATTCAGTCCGACCCAGTACGTCAGTCGAGTTCCTTCGACGTACGAGTTCACGTCTCAGTGATTGACGCATACAAACGACAACACCAACATCTTCCTGTTGGCTATACCTACATCCCATCCTCCCAACAATGGTCGCTTAACCCTTCGTAAAATTGCAAGCGTGCCCGACGGTTTGCCGTGGGCTGGTTCGGAGGGATGCTCTCGAAGATACACTCCTCGAGTCCTCGACAAAAATCTCCCACTACCAGAGTCTCTCACCGCGAGCGGTGAGGCTCCTGATCTTGCCCAGATCCATTCGGCCATGATTCAGCACTCGTCCTGTTTGAACCCAATTCGCTTCGTCTTTGCAGCCGGAGGCGTCATCAACTGCCGGATGGCGTCAAAGACAACTTTGAACTGCGAATCGTATTTTCGTTCCAGCGCATCCAGTTTCCTTGCCAAGTCGGCGTGGGCCGAGAGGATTTGCCGGAGCCGGACGAAGGCCCGCATGATCTCGATGTTCACCTTGACGGCTCGCGGGCTGTTGAGCACGCTGGACAGCATCGCGACACCCTGTTCGGTGAAGGCGTAGGGTCTTGTTGGCGAGAATTTAAGCCGTGTGAGGTGGTCGCATTTTGCGACCACCTCCGCCTTCTCTTCGGCCGTCAGTTGGAACATGAAGTCGCCAGGAAATCGTGCCCGATTGCGTCGAACTTGTTCGTTTACCCGTTTGGTGCTGACGCCGTAGAGCGCGGCCAAATCGCTGTCGAGTAGTACTCTCTCTCCCCGGATCATCAGGATTAGGCGCTCGACAGCCGCCTCTCTGACGATAGCAGTCGTCTTTGTCATTCAGCTTATCTCACGGTTTGGTGTCAATCTTGAGGTGCCAGTTTGGTACCTCAAATGTGGGGTCACAAGTCGATCCCGGGAACCTCGCGGGCTCCGGCTGCGGTTGTTGCTGGAGCAAGAATGCATGGTGAAAATAATT
>CAZVXJ010000479.1:0-2157 GCA_964631675.1 uncultured Alphaproteobacteria bacterium | reverse complement strand
GTTCTACCTGTTCGATGCCCTCGGCTCGACCGACCGCCTGACCGACGCGGGCCAAACCATCACCGATAGTTACATCCTCGACGCCTGGGGAAATCCGGTCTCCACCACCGGCAGCGCGTCGAACCCCTTCCGCTTCGTGGGACGCTTGGGGTACGCGAATGCGTCGACTCTAGGACTGTATTACGTCCGCGACCGGTGGTACCTGCCGGCCTCGGGAAGTTGGCTTTCGGTAGATGCTCTTTCATCGTTCGCGAGTAGTGGGCAATTCATTTACGTCCGCAATCGCCCGCTGACGTTGGTCGACCCTGCCGGTCTTGCCCCGGCAGCGCCGAATTCAGTCTCCTATCAGAAGCATCATTGGTTCATGCGGTATTGGTCGGAACCTAAGCCACACGCGCAAGGAAAGATCAATGTCATCTGTCCGCACGGTGACGTTGACATCGACCACTATGTGACCGTTTATACAGTTCGACAACATCAGTGGCTCCATAAGACGCACGGGGGAGAGGTTTTCACGTCCTATCAGATCATGTACGAAGGCGCCCTAACGAGTAGCAAGAGTTGTTGCCATTTTCTCAAGACGGTGAAGGTCCTGATGTTTGCATGGCACGCTCTGGTGCGGATGGCCGCATTGGCTGGAAAAACTCAGCCCGGCGGCTTGAGAAAGGTTTTCGAGCCGACGCTAGTTGAACCATTTGACTTGGTTGATTTTAAAGACGACGGCATTCCCCGTCGCTCAACTCGGCCAGAATTTGAAGCCCTGATCACCAAGTACTGCGGAGTGGACAATCCGGATACCAATCCCCTCGAAAGAGACTTTCGCGATAAACTGTCTGAAGAAATCAAGAAAACCAGCGTGTATTGTGATTGTGAATATAAGATTCCTATACCACAAGTACTTTTTGGTTCTCCCGCGGCCCGGCCGCAAACCGTCCCGCCGATCAGGGTCCCACTTGTTCGTTGACCAAGTGTTTTTCAATGGGCACTATTGATTGGGGGGGCGGCACGAATACCCGGAGTGCGAGATCAGATTAGATGAAACAGAATTTCGAAATCACGGAATGGACCTTCTTGTCCGAGCATATTTCGCAGTCCATTCATCCGGGCAGGAATAATGGGCTTGACGCTCGCCCGATTACTGGGCCATACAACGCCGTTGCTCGCGAAATGGCTCTAGCGATGATCGCACCGTACTACAATCTTGGGGAGTCCCTCCCTGCCGACGTGTTTGTTCTGTCGCACGGAGTCCCCGAAACCAATAGTCGTAGCAAGATCGGCGGAATTCCATGTTGGCCGCTGGACCGAAAATGGCCGACTCTTCGTACCGGACGTCCGGCTCCTTTCATCGCGCAGTTCGATTTTTCAGAGTCTCGAGACATTATCCCGGGCTTGCGTGCCGACTTACTGGTTCTCTTTGGTGACCCCGAAGAAGACGACCTGTGGGCGTACTGGGAAACAGGCGATCGGAGTGGTAATCGTGTGAAGGCCGTTGACCTTCCTGTGCGAGCCTCATCGCAGCATGAGTATTTTGGCGCCCGATGGAGAACGCGAAGTTTCCCCGATTGTCGTCCAATTGACGGTCGATCGTGGAGTACGGTACAAACGGCCAATGGAATCGAGGTAACGAGTATTTTTTTTGCAACGCAGTGCCTTGGATTTCAGATTGGCTGCGCCCCTTGTGTCCCGCCACAAGGGATGAGGTTGTTGCCTGGAGAACGTATCCTGTGCAGCGTGTCAAACGTTTTTGTGTCGTACGACGTACCTTTTCCCTTTCTGAATCGGCCGCAACCCGTCACGAGTGAGGAGTCGGACCAACTTCTTTGGAAGATCGCAGGAGGCATGGCCGACGACCGCCTTTCGGCGATTTATGTAATTGAATCCGACTGCGGTGAGCTCCGCTGCGAGATGCTGGATTTTTAGCGTGACTTTGTGTCGTAGTGTGGGAGTCTGGCGACCCTTGCGCCCTTGAAGGTGAGGGATTTTTTCGCAGGACGTCGGTAGATTGTGAAAGTTGCTCCTCGGTGCAGCGTTCTTTGGCAACTTGCGCACGGCGGCCGCTCGACGACGTTGACCTACACCAGTTCGGCGACCTGGTGAGTCAACGGCGGGGCGCGGCCGGGGGGACGGACTTCGCGGCGTTCGACGCGCTGGGCACGA